>JAEUQO010000054.1 GCA_016789605.1 Acidobacteriota bacterium | reverse complement strand
CTCCGGCCAGCGGGTTGGTGGGCGTTTCGGTGACCATCACCGGCACGAACTTCACCGGCACGACCGCCGTCAAATTTGCCAACAACGTCACCGCGCAATTCGCTGTGGTGAGCGATACGCAATTAACGGCAACGGTGCCCGCGGGCGCTATTACCGGCTCCCTTAGCATCAGCAAGACCGGCTGCCCAGACGTACAGACGACGCCGTTTACGGTTATTGCCTGCCCGGCGATCAGTTTGTCGCCAGCGGTGCCCCCGGGTTTGCCGGGTGGCATTGTGGGCACAGCCTACAATCAAACGGTCGCGGCTTTGCCAGCGCCGTCTTCAGGCGGATATACCTTTTCCATTTCATCAGGTGCGCTGCCCGCTGGTCTGATTCTCAACGCAAACACGGGCGCTATCACCGGCACTCCGACGGCTGCAGGCACGGCGAATTTCACGATCACGGCGCTCAGTGCAGGACCCTGCAGCGGCAGCCAAGCCTATTCGATCACGATCGTTGATCCCAATCCTGTGCCGGTGTTGACCAGTCTTGATCCGAATACGCGCATCGTCGGCAGCCAAGGCTTTACGCTTGCGCTCAACGGCACGGGGTTCATTGCAACCTCGCAAGTGAAATGGAACGACAGTGACCGGCAGACGGCTTTTGTCAGCAGCACACGGCTGACGATCAATGTGCCAGCCAGTGATCTGGCCGCTGTGGGAGTGATTCGCCTCACCGTGTTCAATCCCGCGCCGGGCGGTGGCACGTCTAACGGGCTGAATCTGACGATTAGCAACCTGGCGTATGAAGGAGACGTTGCGCCACGTCCCAACGGAACCAGCGACGGAACCGTGACCCTCGCCGATTATGTGCAAGTCGGGCGTTTTGCCAGCGGCCTGGATGCGGCGGATGCAGGCAGCGAATTTCAACGTGCGGATTGCGCGCCGCGCGAAAGCCTGGGCGACGGTCAGATCACCTTGGCGGATTACGTGCAGGCGGGGCGCTATGCCATCAAGCTTGATCCGGTTGTGCAGGCAGGCGGCCCCAGCGGTGTGCCCACTTCTGCGCCAACGCCCATACGCGCACGATCGGGCACACGTACAGCGCAAGCTCCGCGGTCGGTGTCAGCGCTGGATCGCGACCTGACATTCGGGCAGCGCAACGAACTGCCAATCGAAATCGTCGCGACGGGGCAGGAAAATGCGCTGGCGTTTAGCTTGCGCTTTGATGCCCAACGCTGGCGTTTGCTGACTGTCAAGCCGGGGCGCGATGTGGCACGCGGCAAAATACAAGCCAATGGGCGTTTGCAGGAGCAAGGGCGTATTGGCGTTACGCTGATTTTGCCCCCTGGCGAAACCTTGGCGGTCGGCCACCGCGAAATCGTCACACTTGTTTTCGCGCCGCTGCACACCGTGTCAGTTTCCACGGTGCCACTCAGTTTTGGTGATGAACCCGTGACGCGTGAAATCATAGATGTGCAAGCCAATGCGTTGTCAGCGGCATTTATGACTGAGACGGCGCAGGCCACCACTGCGAAATCCGTCAGCCTTGCGCCTGTTGTGCAATGCAACCCGGCGACCTTCACGGGGCATTCTCTACAAACAGTCTTGCCTCTCTCACGCCAGAAACATTGGCGCGTGCGCAATCGGAAACAGGCAGCCTGGAAAAAGGCAGCTTTAATTGCCGCACGCGAAAAGTGAGCCAGAGAGGTTATCGGCCCTGCCTTTTTCATACCAACAGATGACGCTGCATCAGCCAAGAGGAGATCATCATGCAACAGCTACGGTTATGGGTCTTGACGCTTTTTGTGTTGGGGCTGTTTCTTCCACTTTCACTCGTGCATTCACAACAACAAGGTGTGAAAGTGAGCCAACCCGCTCCGGGGCAAGGCTCAGGTGAGATTGTCCGCCGCCTGGAGCCAGTCGGCGGCGATCTCTTACAAAAAGCGCAAGAGGGCGGCACGGTGCGCGTCATTGTCGGGTTGCGTTTGGGCGTGCAGCCGGAAGGCCGATTGACGCAAGCCGCCGTGCAGGCGCAGCGCCGCGCGATTGCCAATGCGCAAACCGCGTTGCTGGCGCGGTTGTCTGGCGCGCGCGCCGCTTCGGCCAAACGTTTTGCCTATATCCCATTTTTGGCGTTGGAAGTAGATGCGGCTGACTTGACGCGGTTGCGCAGCGCGCCGGAAGTCATCACGATCCAGGAAGACAAGATGTTGCGCACGACGCTGGCAGAAAGCGTGCCTTCGGTGGGGGCGCCAGCGGCGTGGGCCAGCGGCTTTACTGGCGCAGGCCAGACAGTGGCCGTGCTGGATACAGGCGTAGATAAAAACCATCCGTTTCTGAGTGGCAAAGTTGTTTCCGAAGCCTGCTATTCGACGAGCAGCTCTTTTACCACCTCTGTTTGCGCCGAAGGCATCAGCCAATCCATTTTGCCCGGTTCAGGCGTCAATTGCGGCGCGCCAGGTTGCGAACACGGCACTCACGTGGCCGGGATTGTGGCGGGCAAAGGAAATAGTTTTTCTGGTGTCGCGCGCGATGCCAGTCTCATTGCCATCCAAGTGTTTTCGCGCATCAATGGTTGTTCGAGCTCATCGAATTGCGTCGCCGCGTTTGATTCGGACGTCTTGCTCGGCTTGCAGCGCGTGCAGCAATTGAGCGGCAGCTTCAAAATCGCAGCGGTCAATCTCAGTCTGGGCGGCGGCGCATACACCACGCATTGCGACGACGCAGAAACCGCTTACAAGACGGCGATGGACAACTTGCGTTCGCTTAACATTGCCACGGTGGTGGCGTCTGGCAACGAAAGCCATACGGGCGCGTTGAGCAGCCCGGCCTGTATTTCGTCGGCGATTAGCGTCGGTTCGACGGGCGACGGCGCCAACAGTACGGCGGTCAACACGGTTTCCAGCTTTTCCAACGGCGCTTCATTCTTGAGCCTGCTGGCGCCGGGCGAACTGATTAATTCGTCGGTGCCGGGGACGACCTTTGCCAGTTTTCGCGGCACCTCGCAAGCCACGCCGCACGTCGCAGGCGCCTGGGCAGTGTTGCGGTCAAAAACGCCTGCTGCTTCGGTTTCACAAATCTTGCAGGCGCTGACAACCACGGGCACGGCGGTCACCGATACGCGCAATGGCCTGACCGCAGCGCGCTTGCGTGTGGACGCAGCAGTCAACGCGCTGGCCAGCGCGGCATGTAATTATGCGATTTCACCCGGCGCGCAATCGTTTCCGCTGAGCGGTGGCAACGGTACGGTGAATGTTACAGCTGGGGCAGGTTGTACTTGGACGGCGCTCAGCCGGGTGCCCTGGATCACTCTGTCAGGCGGCGGCAGCACGGGTAATGGCTTGGTGAATTTTTCTGTGGCGGCCAATCAAGGAGTGGAACGGACAGGCACGTTGCTGGTGGCAGGGCAGGTCTTCACGGTTACGCAAACCGGCGTTGCCAATCTGGCTGTGGACGACGGCTCGTTTGAAAATGCTCTTGGTTTGAGTGCCGGTGGTGTGCGGTATGCCGTGAACCGGCTCACGCCCGCCAGCTATCCGGCAACGATCAATCGCATCGCAATTTTCTTTCCCGCAGGCAACGGACTCAGCGTTGGTGCGAATGTGACGCTGCTGTCGGGACGCAATCTCAGTGGCAACGCCACGATCAATGGCATTGCCCTGACAACAACCGCTGCCACGGTGCAGGCGCTGGACCAATTCAATGTGTATGACATTCCACCCATCACCATTGACTCGGGTGATTTTGTCGTCGGTTTTCAGCGCACGTTGGCAGCGCGCGAATTTCCCTTCGTGCTGGACGAGACTCCTCCTACCAAACAGCGCTCGTACCTTTCGAGTAACGGCACCTCATTTACGTTGGTGACTGATCCTTCAATCAATGTGCCGGGAAATTTCGGCATCCGCGCCATCTTGGCGCAAGGCCCATTGGTCATTGCCGCTGGCTCCACCGTCACGGTGGAAAGTTGTCAGCCGGTCAACAATGTGCTCGACCCGAATGAATCCGTGGTGGCCACATTTTCGTTGCGCAATGTCGGCACGACAGATTTGACCAATGTGGTGGCGACGTTACAAACGACAGGCGGCGTCACGGCGCCGAGCGGGCCGCAAACGTATGGCGCGCTGGCAGCAGGCAGTCCTGCTGTCAGCAGGTCGTTCACGTTTACGGCCAGCGGAGCTTGCGGCAGCAGGATTACCGCGACGCTCAACCTGCAAGACGGCGCAACGAACCTGGGGGCTGCCACCTTTAGCTTTACGCTGGGCACGCCACGCACAGCCCTGACAGAAAGCTTCGACGGGGTCACCGCGCCTGCGCTGCCGACAGACTGGACCAGCACCATCGGCACTGGCTCCCCGCCGCATTGGGTGACTTCCAATGCCAATAGCGACAGCGCACCCAACAACGCCTTTGCCACCAACCCCGGCACGACAAGCGACGTCAGACTTGATTCGCCGAGCATCGCTATCACGTCAGCATCGGCGCAACTGACCTTCCAGCACAGTTTTGATACTGAGTCAGGCTGGGACGGCGGAGTGCTTGAAATTGCGATTGCTTCAACCACGTTTTCCGACATTGTTACGGCAGGCGGCAGCTTTGTTACGGGAGGGTACACCGACACCTTGCGCACAAGCTCCAATCCCATCGGCGGTCGGTTGGCATGGACGGGGCGTTCGCCCGGTTATATGACGACAACGGTCAATTTGCCTGCGTCTGCGGCGGGCAAAACCATACGGCTGCGTTGGCGTATGGCGACCGATTCCTCTGGCAGCGGCGTTGGTTGGCGAATTGACGGGATTCGGCTGACTGATGGAAATACCTGTGCCACGCAATGTGCGACTTCCTGTTTAACGCAGGGCGTCATCAGCCCCGTTGCGCAAACGTTCGGTGTTGCCGGTGGCACGGGCGCGGTCAATTTGACGTTGCCGCAAAATTGCAACTGGACGGCCGTTAGCCAGGCGTCCTGGCTGACGATTGTTTCTGGCGCAAGTGGCAGCGGCAGCGGCGCGGTCAGTTACTCTGTCGCGGCCAACACAAGCGCGGATGCGCGCAGCGGCACATTGCTGATTGCCGGGCGGGTGTTTACCGTGACCCAATCGGGTTGTGGATTTGTCATTGCCCCGGCCAGCCAAAGTTTTGATCCGGCAGGCGGCACAGGTAACGTAACCGTGACGGCGGCGGGCGGTTGTAGCTGGACTGCCGTCAGCAATGTCTCCTGGATAACGCTCAGCACAGGGGCCAGCGGACAAGGTTCTGGCACGGTCGCTTACACGGTGTCCCCGAATTCGGGAACAGCAGCGCGCACAGGCACGCTGACCATTGCCGGGCGAACATTTACCGTGACGCAGGCTGCTTGTCAGTATGCCATTGCGCCTGCCAGTCAGGTCTTGGGCATAGCAGGCGGCACTGGCAGTGTCGCGGTTACTGCGCAAGGCGGTTGTTCCTGGACGGCCAGCAGCAACGCACCTTGGGTGACGATCAACACTGGCGCAAGCGGTACAGGGCCCGGCACAGTCAATTTCACTGTTGCTCCCCTCACCGGCGAAAACGCGCGCATCGGTACGCTCACCATCGCCGGACAGACCTTTACCGTAACTCAAGTGCCTTATGCCAACGATGTCGGCGCGCTGAATTTTGATTTTCCCAGCGCACTGTTGATCGGGCGACCGGTCACGATTCGCATGCGCGTGACGAATTTCGGCTCCAGCCCGCAAAGCAATTTCCCGGTCAGTTATCAAATCAACAACGACTTTCCGGTAACGGAAACCTTCAGCGAAACGCTGGGGCCGATGCAAACTGCCATCAAGAGTTTCACCGCGCTATGGACGCCCTTTGCGCCGGGAAATTACCAGATCATCGGGCGCACGCATTTGAGCAATGACCGAAATAC
>JAEUQO010000019.1 GCA_016789605.1 Acidobacteriota bacterium | reverse complement strand
CGCTCCAGCCGTATGAACATCCACGAACCCGTACGCGCAATCCTGCTCGATATCGAAGGCACAACCACGCCGATTGATTTCGTCTATCAGACGCTTTTTCCCTATGCGCGGCATCACCTGGCAATCTATTTGACACAGCATTTGTCGGCGGGCGAACCTGCGCCGGAACTGGCAACCGATCTTGCAGCCTTGCGCGCTGAACACGCCACAGATTTGGCACAGGGAAACACGCCTCCGCCGTGGCAGGAACAAACGACGGAGAAACTATTGGAATCAGCCATCGGATATTTGTATTGGCTGATGGATCAAGACCGCAAATCCACGCCACTGAAATCGCTGCAAGGAAAGCTCTGGGAAGAAGGCTATCGCAAAGGCGAACTGCTTAGCGAAGTCTTCGCTGATGTTGCCCCCGCACTGGAAAGCTGGCAGCGCCAGCAGCGGCAGATTGCGATTTACTCTTCGGGCAGCGTGCTCGCGCAACAATTGCTCTTTGCGCATACACACGCGGGCGATCTGACGCGTTTTCTCAGCCATTACTTTGACACCCACATTGGCGGCAAAACACAGACAGAAAGTTATCAGCGCATTGCCGAACGTCTGGCGCTTCCGACACAACAAATCGTCTTTGTCTCGGATGTAACCACCGAACTTGCGGCTGCCAGTCAGGCTGGCATGCAGGTTGTGTTGTCATTACGGCCCGGCAATCGCCCACAACCTGACGCCGAAAGCTTTCCCTCCTTACACAGCTTCGCAGAGTTACTCGGAAGCAGCGCCTAAATCCGCCGAGTGCGGCACATTCGTTACAGCGCCGAGACAAGCGCAAGATACAGTTAAATAGCTCTCTCTTTTCCTGGCGCTTTGCTTGGCCTCCTTATTTTTCTGCCTGTTGGACGCATTCTTTTGCTGACAAAGCAACATCGTAGGAGTAACATTCGGGTTTGTCGTCAGCCTGGAAAATAGCATTATGCTTGCAACTACACACTCGATGACGCAGAGCAACCTTATTTCAGCCTAGTTGCTCCAAAGAGCGCACTCGCATCCGCCAACAGCCACGTATTCAGGGTGCGCAGAACAGATTTTTGACTCAGCCGTTATGAAAACAAACAATGTATTACTGCTTGAGTTGCAACCGGCAGACGGCCTTGGTGGCATGTTGCGGAGCATGCTCGAAATGCACGCCGAAACCGGCATCCAATTACAACAAGAGGCGGTGACCTCAATCGAACAGGTGGGGAAAGGGATCAACGAGTTAATCACTCGCAGCCATCCGGCGGTGATCTTTTTGATTTCCCCACAACGACTGCTCAATCGCGTCAAAGGCTTATTCAAATCCTTGCGTGAAGTGGCGGCTCCGCCGTTGGTGATCGTTTCTGACGCCAGCACGCCCGATGAAATCTTTGAGGTCATTCAGCTCGGCGCGGCAGATTACGTGACTGCGCCGTTCAAACCGACCGACATTTTGCCGCGCTTGTGGCGCTTGCTCGATTTGCAGCGCAACGGCGAAGCCTTGCCAGCCAACACAATGGCCGGCGTCTCGCGTCCGTTGCTGGGGCAAAGCCAGGCCTTTCTCGAAGCCGTCAGCCCGATTCCGCTGGTCGCCAAATGCGACGCCAGCATTTTGATTTCGGGCGAAACCGGCACCGGCAAAGAAGTCTGCGCGCACGCCATTCACGAATTGAGCACGCGCGCTGCTCGTCCGTTTCAGGCCATCAACTGCGGCGCGATTCCGGTCGAATTGGTGGAAAACGAGTTGTTTGGGCACGAACGCGGCGCATACACACACGCGGCAACGGCGCAGATGGGGCTGATTCAAGCGTCGGATGGGGGCACGCTGTTCCTGGATGAAATTGACAGTCTGCCGTTGGTGGCTCAGGTGAAACTGCTGCGGTTCTTGCAAGAAAAAGAATTCAAACCGCTCGGTTCAACCAAGACGCGTCACGCTGACGTACGCATCATCACCGCAACCAACGTCAATGTTGAGAAAGCAGTGCAAGAAGGCCGGTTGCGGCAAGATTTGTATTACCGACTCAACATGATTCCGATTCTGTTGCCGCCCTTGCGCGAACGTCAGGAAGACATTCCGCTGTTGGCGCATCACTTTCTGGCGCAATACAGCCGGAAGTTTGAAAAGACGGTCGTACGGTTTTCTCCGAGCGCGCTGCAAAAGCTGCTGTTCCACATCTGGCCGGGCAACGTCCGCGAACTGGAAAACGTCGTGGCGCGTGCTGTCGCCTTGACGCAACATCCGGTCATCGAGTGCGGCAACATCATGCTGACGCCACGCGTAGAGATGAAATACAACGAATCGTTTCAAGAGATGAAAGCCAAGGTCGTGGAGCAATTCGAGCGCACCTATTTGCAAAGCCTGCTGATCGCACATCGCGGCAATATCACGAAAGCGGCAGAGGCAGCGCAAAAAAACCGGCGCGCGTTCTTTCAATTGCTGCGCAAGCACCAAATCAACGCGGAGCAATTCCGCGCCTCAGAACTTGATTGAGGCAACTTGATGAAAGGTTGATGTGCGATGAGTTTTGGCAAAAGAGAAAGGGCAGGTTGATCCTGCCCTTTCTCTTTTGTCACACGCCAATCGGCAAACCGTTCTAAATCGTAACAGCCGTCATCAGAACACGCGACGCTGAAACATTCCGATGAATATTGGCGTCCTGACTTTGTCGTGTACCAATGTTGCGTGTTCTGCTTTAGTAAACCTGAACCAAACCGCCCTTTAGCGTTGCGGTAATAGGCGCGAGATTGGCACTGTGCGCTTTGGCGCGCGTTTCGAGTTGCACTTCCAATTGATATTTTCCTGGCGGCAACAATTGCGGCGGAATGTCGACCAGGATGGTTTTGTCTTTGTTGGCAAGCGTCCCCGAAGACGTGCGCAAACTGTGCCGTCGCTGTGTTTCCCAACTTTGCGCCGAAATCGCCGCCGTGTAATTTAACGCGGAATCCAGCAACGACAATTCGTCATCCAGATGCAACGTCAAACGTACGGCAAACGGTTCGCTACCTTTCAACAAACGGCTGGCGGTTTGCGCGTGGGCGGGAATGATTTCCACGGCGTGCAAACTACCGAGCGCTTGCTCAGGAAGCAAAAGCGGAGGCGGAGCGCCCTGCCCTTCAGCCACTGGCTGAAGCTTGGTTTCGGACTTGGGCGCGCTTTCAGTTGCTGGCGCAGCTTTGCTTTTGCCCGACGCCGCGCTGGTCATGCGCTGAAACACCGCCTGGGTGAAGTCCGCGATGGTGTCCGTACCGAGTTCGGCCAGAAGCGCCGCTGGCACACGAATGGCGACCGTCTCGCCGTTGCAAGAAAGCCAGGCGTGAAAATCGCGTTCCTTGTTCAGCCGCAATTCCAGCTTTTTGCCAGCCGTAAGCAAGGTCGTGATTTCGTGCGCCAGCTCTTCCTGAAAACGGCGCAATTGCGTCAGCGTCACCTGCGCGGCGTGTTCTTCTGACATGAGTTCTTGCGTATGAGGCAAGGCCGCTTTGTCACGCATGAACGCGAGCAATCGGTTTGCCTGCCAGCCGTCCCATTCTTCGCCTTCGCCGCTTTTGACGTGCAACACCTGCGTTTTGCGCACGCCCTTGGCTTCGTCCAGAAACAGGTCTACGGCAAAGCCTTCGCTTTCGAGCTGTAGCGCGCGATTGCTACTGCGGCCAGCTTGCGTTTCAAATTTCGCGGCCAATTCACGCGCCTGCCCCAGCCAATCCTGTTCCAGAATGCGCTGTTCGGTAATGCCCGGCACATCAGCCAACAGTTCGGCCAAATTGGCTGGGCTGATGGCTGCCAATTGCGTAAAGCTCAAAATCTTACTGGCCCGCAACTGTTGCTCGGCGGCATCTGTCAATCCATTGATCAAACGAAAGTTGGCTGTGCGCGATTGCGCGGCGCGCGGCTGTCCGGCGTGTTCACCGTCAGTGCGCTGTCCTTTTCGTTTATTTGCGGAGTGCGACCGTTTTTGTGTCATACATATTTCCTGAACCGTTTTTCGTGTCAGGCCCCCAGATAAAAAAACGAGAATTCGAAGTGCCGAGTCAGTCTCAATCGCTTGCCGATTGAAGCGGTCTCAGCCATTCAAATTCTCGGAGTTCGGGGGCTGGCCATTGCCCTCGCGAGCAATGACCAGCATCTCCTTATTCACACACAGCGGGGTTTAGACCGCGCGGTAGAATTGCACGATGGGGCCTTCGCTGAAAGCGGCCATCGGGCCCGGCGTTCCGTCGGTTTCGGTGTACGTGACCGCTACGATCATTTTGTACAGCCGTTGACGCACGTTAGTCGGCAGCGCAGGCGTGCCTGCCGCGAACGCGAAGGTATGTTCGAACGAACGCGTCAACCCCGACAATGTCCCGGAAGTGAACGAAATGACCTCTTCATCCGGACCGGGAACATTCGGCAAATCCTGATCAGCCCCCGGACCAAGCGCTTCCAGATACACTGTGAGGTGGAAATCACCCGCCATCGCTGGCACGACCAAACCGTTCACGTCCCACTTGACGGTGACTTCCCACGGCTGGTCAATACGAATGATGTTTTCTGACGGCACGGCATCCGCAGTGCCCAGACCATTCGCCGCAACCGCTGCGATCGAACCGGTTACGCCCGGGTACGAAGTTTCAAATTCTTGCTCTGGCATATTAATCTTCTCCTTTTGCGATTTCAGATTGGAATGGCCTCAGGTCACAAACTCATTGTTTGCTTCCCACGACCTGGCTGCACTCGAAGCATCCATTGCTGAGTTCTTCCTGTGAGACCTGGCGTGTATGGCTAAGTTCATAGGCTGAAGAGCTGATATTTGCTTGGCTGTAGCTTTTTCAGCTTCGAGCGTTACGCTTATTCATTTAGCAATGACTGTGCCAAGCGTAAACGCCCGAATTCCGTGAAAAAACACCTGATTTTGCACCCCTTCAAGCGCCTCCCCTGGCACGTTTTGTCCTGGTCAATTTGGGAGATTGCACTTAACTCGCGTGTTTGAGGCAGATAACACCAGGACAATTTTGTCCGTACAAAATCGCGTCTATTGCCCTATTGGTTGAACCTCTTCGTTCATTCGGCTATCTTGACGGCGTCGTTGGCTTCTATACCCACACACTCTGATTGGCCAACGACGATCTCCCTCCGATCCGATCGCTCGACACTGACCGCATCACGAATCAACGAGCCTTTTCTTTGGATCGGCGCAATCTGCGTCCCAGACTGTCTAACGACACGACCGCGCTCGGCTTGCTTTGCCAGCGCCAGGAGAATGATCAATGAATACCGTTCTTGAGCAAAAATTGCGTGAATTGATGGATGAAGCACGCCGTCAGGGTTCGCCTGCGATTCAAGTCATCACTCATATGATGTTGGCATGCTGTGCCAATGGCACCCAAAACGACCTGGCCAAATGGGTCTGCCAATACTCGCCCGGACTCAAAGTAGAAACGGAAGTTGCCGGTGGCCGCGAAGCGTTGCCCGGCGAGTTTTCGTCTGAACCGGAAACGCCCTGGATTTGTTAGCCGCATTGGTAAGCACCGCGCGCGAAATAAAAAACGGCAAGCAGCACACGGTTGCGGTTTGCCGTGTCGGGCTGCTTGCCGTTTCTGATTTGATTGGCTTGCGTTGTTAGGAAGCCGATTTCGGAGGCACTGAGCCGCTGATCGGTTTGCGGGTCGTTTCACCGGTATGCAACACCGGGATGCCGCCATCCACTTCATCGTGGGGACGCGGGATCACGTGCGTAGAGACGACTTCGCCGATTCTGCGCGCTGAAGCCGCGCCAGCTTCGACGGCGGCTTTAACCGCGCCGACTTCGCCGCGCACGATGGCGGTCACCAAACCGGCATCTACTTTTTCCCAACCCACCAATTGCACATTGGCAGCTTTGACCATGGCATCGGCGGCTTCAATCATCGCCACCAAGCCTCGGCATTCGATCATTCCCAGAGCTTCCATAAAAACCTTTCGGTAAGAGATTGATTACGCGCACACTTTACCCGCTGGTCAGCGCGCCAGGCAAGCCGGTTTGGGTGTACGCAAAACCTCGCTCTGCCGCTCGCTCATTGTGCAGCCAATTGGCGCAGCCAGGTTCTGATCTCATCCCGCACGCGGCGAAAGACAGCCAGCGTTGTCGCCTCATCTGCCGCGCCGGGCGCAGGCGGGTCGGTAAAACTATGATGAATGCGCGTCGTGTTTCCCGGAAACACCGGGCACGTTTCGCTGGCGTTGTCACAAACGGTGATCACCACATCGAATTGCTGCCCCAGGAATTCATCCACCGACTTTGACCAATGACCGGAAATATCAATGCCGATTTCCGCCATCGCCTGGATGGCTTCCGGGCGAACGCGGCTCGGTTTTACGCCTGCGCTATGCACTTCAAAGCGATCTCCGGCGTCGTGCCGTAACAACCCTTCAGCCATCTGGCTGCGTGCTGAATTGCCTGTGCAAAGGATTAAGACTCGTGTTTTGCTCATCACCTTCTGATTCTGCGTTTGGATGTCGCCAATAAAATAGCGCGTGCTGCCCTTGCCGCACGCGCTCTGATCATACCAGTCCTCTTGCTTTTCGGAATCAGCGATTCGTAAGTTTTGTCTTTGTGTCTTCGCCGCGCAGCTCAATCAATGACTGCAACCCCGGATTTCGTTTGAGCGCTTCTTCAAAATCGCTGGCAGCTCCATCCTGGTCGCCTTGCCGTTGTTTGACAAACCCGCGATTCAGATACGCGACGGCGTAATTCGGATTCAAGCGAACGGCATTGCTGTAATCATTGATCGCCGCTTCTGTGTTTCCCTGAGCCAGTCTTGCATTGCCACGATTGTTATAGGGTTCGGCCAAACGCGGATTAAGCCTGATCGCTTGATCATAATCGGCAATCGCCCCGGCCAAATCTCCCAA
The DNA here is from genome assembly GCA_016789605.1 of Acidobacteriota bacterium. Lineage (GTDB taxonomy): Bacteria > Acidobacteriota > Blastocatellia > RBC074 > RBC074 > RBC074. The sequence continues at coordinate 24,514 of JAEUQO010000019.1, read as the reverse complement.
ATGGCGGCGTGCGTTGCCACGATTATTGTAGGCTTGCAGCAACTCCGGGTTGAATTTGAGCGCTTCATCAAAGTCGGCAATTGCTCCTGTCAAATCACCTGCGGCGTTACGCGCCAGCCCACGATTGTAAAACGCAGTGGCGATTTGCGGTTTCAGTGCCAAGGCGCGGCTAAAATCGCCGATTGCGCTTTCAAATTCTCCTTTTGAATAACGCGCAATGCCACGGTTGTTATACGCGTCAACATCATTCGGATCGAACGCAATGGCCAGACTATAGTCTTCAATGGCGCGCACGAACTCTTTCTTTGCCATCCATTCATCCGCGCGTTGCCGGTATGACGCCGCCGAAGCTGCCCTTGACTGTGCCCGCACGGAACCAGCCAGGCTGACAAACAACAACGACAAAACCAACGATGTATTGATGAGTTTTCGCATACGCGACCGTCCTTTCGCACAATCTGTGAGGCAAGGTGGGAGGACACAACCTGACGAAGACCGATGTAAATTCAACCTCAAATCTTCGCAAAGCCGCTCCTCAGCGGTCGGCATCATAGCATTGAACGCACCAATCTCAAGTTCTTTCTTTACAGCAACTTTAACAGAAACTTTACACGCCTTAACTGACGGCTGAGACGGGCCTGATGACAAAAAGCATCTTTGCGTTACGGCCAAAAGAAACGGCTGCGGAGCATCGAATTTTTCGACGCTCCGCAGCCGTTGAAAGACTGCGATATAAACGAGCCGCAGTTTAGAACTTCAGTTTCAAGCCGAACTGCATCACGCGTGGGCCGCCGACTGTGTTGGTGATTTTGTTGAAGTCAGTTCCCGCATCGCCGATGACGTTTTCCGGCGCGGCGAAATTCACGTTGTTGAAAAGGTTGAACACTTCCCAACGGAATTCCATTCCGACGCGCTCCGTGATCCGGGTGCTTTTTGCCAGACCAACGTCAAAGCGGTTTTGACGCTGCGCGCGCAAAATGTTGCGGCCCAGATTGCCAAAGCCCAGGTTGTTCGGATAACCGCCTGCCACGGTCAGTGGCGAGCACAACGCCGAAGGGTTCAAATACTGTTCGGTTTTGTCGCTGCCCCCCTGACGCAACTGGTCGAGCGAACCGCACAGACTCGGACGCCCAAACGCCGAGCGATACAACCCGCCCGAAGCCAGGCGCGTGTTGGCGTAATTGGCCGCGCTAGCGGCGACAACTTCCGCTGAGAAAATCGAGAACGGCGTTCCCGTCTGATTCTGCAAGAAGCCGGACACCTGCCAGCCTGTCAGCAAACGCGAAGTTGAACCGAACGAGGGCAGGTCATACACAAAGCTGGCGCTAAACCGGTGTGAACGGTCGAAATCCGACGGCGCGTAATTGGCGCGCGTGTTGAACGCATTGCCTTGCGCGGTGAAACCGGCGTTCGGCAGATCGGGTTTACCGCTGCCCGCCGTGCTGCCCGGGTCCACCGAAGCGTTGTCCATCGCTTTCGAGAAGGTATAAGCAACGTTGAATTGTAGCCCTTTCGAGAAACGTTTGTTCAGGCTGAATTGCGCCGCGTGGTAATTCGAGAACGCCGAATTGCCCAGCAACACGGCTTCCGGCACGTCAAAGCCCAGAAACGGCGTGCGGCCTTCAAAGGTGATGACGTTGCCGCCCTGCAAAGCGTTTGCGGCTGTACAGCTCAGCCGATTAGCCAGGTTGTAATCCACCGGCGCATTCGACGGCAGGTTGATCTGCCCGTTTGCGCAAGTCGGCGCGACACCGAGGATGTATGGATTCTGGAAGCCGAAAGCGCGCCCCACACCGCGTTCGCGCGCCGTCGCGCCACTATTCAGTGCGCCGTTGGGCGAACCTGCGGCGACATAAGCCTGATTGAAACGCTCGAAGATGTAATCAGGCGTGCGCGGATCATTCAAATCGAAGCCTTGCGTGAACGAAGTCGCCTGCAAGAGCTTCGTGCCGCGCGTGCCGTTGTAACGGGCTTCGATCATCAGGTCTTTGCTCAATTCGTACTGGAAGCCCAGATTCCACTGTTGCACGTAAGGCGTGCGCAGATTGCGATCCACCGCGCGAAACTCGAAAGTTTCAGCGATGTTGCCTCGGAAGGGTTGCCCCGTCGCCGGATCAATCGGATTCGGGCGACCATCAGCACCGACTGTGACGCCGGTGTTATCGCGAATCTGATACGTCCCGTTTGCGCCCCCCGTGCGGACGACGCGGTTCGGTAGGTATTGGTTGAAAGGTTGATTCGGATTTTGATTCGACCACGCGCTGACGAGCGGCACGGCGCTGGCGGGATATGTAACTTCCGCTTCGCGCAGGAAGGGATAGTTCGAGAAGATGGTATTGATGAATGCCGCCGACGGACGATCAAAAAACACGCCGTAACCGCCGCGAATCACCAGTTTGTTGCTATCAAACGGCGTGAACGCAAAACCGAAGCGCGGCGCGATGTTGTTGAGGTCTTGTCCATTCAACGTGTGATTATTGTTTGCCTTAGCGGTGGCGGCGACGGCTACGTCAATCGCGTTGAAACCTGTGCTTTTGACGTTTTTCGCTACGATAAAAGCCGGTAACGGATTGCTGATGCTGCCAGTCAACAAGTTCGGATCGAAGTTGCCGATCAATCCGTCTTTTTCTTCCGGCCAGCCGAACCATTCCCAGCGCAAGCCCAAATTGAGCGTCAATTTGTTATTCAGTTTGTAATCGTCAGCCAGATACAAACTCGTGTCGCGGAAACGGAAGCGTTTTTCGGTGATGCCGAATTGCGTGTCAGCTTCAAAGGCCAGGCCGCGCAGCAACATCGTAAAGTTGTCGAATTTCTCAAACTCGGTCGCCTGCTCTTCGGGCAAGGCGCTGTCGAACGCGTGACGTTTGAATTCGCCGCCAAAACGGAGGCTATGCGCGCCTTTCAACCAGGTGACGTTGTCGGCCACACTCCAGGTGCGCTGTTCGCGGCGGTTGAACGTGTCGTTCGGTCCGCCGAATGAAAAGCGTTCAAGCAACGTGCCGGGGCGACCGACGTAATGCCCCAGGCGGCGCGTGCCTGGGCCTTGATCGTAAGCCAAGGCCGGGTTCGGAATGCCGACCGATTCGTTGGTGATGTCCAAAAACGGATCATCCAGCACGCGCGTGTTGTTCAGGAAAAACAACCCGAAGCGAACTTCGTTGATGAAAGTGGAGCTGAACGTGTGAACATCCGACACGGCCAACGTGCGGTTGCGGTCGCTGCGTTTGAGTGTGACCGGCGAAACCAGACTGTTCGGATCGGGAAACGGATCGAAACCCGGAAAGTTCGAGAAGAAAAACGTGCCATTCAGCGAATTGGCTTCGCTGACTTTGTAATCCAGCCGCGTGGTGAACTGGTCTTGTTTGAACGACGCGGGAAAGACGTTGCGCTGGCGAACATAGGGATTGCCGCCGACCGAAAGATCAGCGCCGGAGCCGGTGTTGATGTCGCGGCCCACGACGTTTGAGCCGCGCGGCGCGGGGATGAAGAAATCGCCCGTCGCCGGATTTTTGATGTTGAGCAAACGCACGGCGACATCGCTGATGGCCGCCGCATTCGGAATTGAAGCCGTGATGCCTGGGTTCAACTGGCTGAACGCGGCAAACAAGTTTTCCTTGGTGCGCGCGCCGCTGATGAGTTGCAGGGCTTGCGGTTGCACGGAAATGCTGCTGGCCGTTGGCACGAACGCCGTACTGGCTTCGGTGCGCTGGTAGTTGCCGAAATAAAAGAACCGATCTTTTTTGATCGGGCCGCCGAGCGTGAAGCCGCCTTCGTTACGACGCGCACGCGGACGGTCAATGCCGTCTTTGTTGAAGAAGAAATCGTTGGCGTTCAGCTTCTCATTTTGCAGGTAGTAATACAGCGAGCCATTCAGACTGTTCGTGCCGCCTTTGGTCACAAGTTGGAAATTGCCGCCGCCGCTGCGCCCGGTCGAAGCATCGTACAAACTGGTTTGCAGCTTCACTTCCGACAGCGATTCGGGCGCGGGCGAGATGTTGTTGTTGAGCGAGCCTTCGTTGGAGGTGATGTTGGTCGCGTCTACGCCATTGAAGCTCAGGCTGGTGCTGGTTGTGCGCGTGCCGTTGACCGAAGGCGAGATGTTGCCATTGCCGTTGGTCAGCACTGGCGGCAGATCAGAACTGACGCCCGCTTCGGCGGAAAGCAAATGCGTGAAGCTGCGCGTCGAAGTTGGCACCTTGGTCAGTTCTTCGGCATTCAATTGCCGGAATGTGGTGACGGTGGTTGGCGTCAGCAATGGCGCGGCGTCAGTGATGTCCACTTGAGCGCTAACTTCGCCGACTTCAAGCTTGGCGTCGAGCACACGCGGAACAGAAGCCTCTACAACAATATTGGCCACGGCTTTTTTGAAGCCGTTCGCTTCAAAAGAAACTTTGTAATTGCCGACAGGCAACACCGGAATTTGCCAACGCCCTTCCGCATCTGCCGTGACGGTCCGGCTCTGATTTGTATCCTGATTGGTGGCGGTGACTCTGGTGCCGGCCACTGATGCGCCGCTGGCGTCTTCAACTTTGCCGCTTACGCTTCCGGTAGGACCAGCCTGGGCAAAGGCAAGCGCCGAAAGCAGGCTGATGCCGAAAACGAGTAACAGCGCGTACACCAACACGGCGAAGCTATTCCGCGCAGTTCCTTTCCGATTCATAAAGTTCTCCTGTAACTGTTGCTAAAACTTATTGGGCGAACAGATTGCCGCACTGAGGCACACGCCAGCGTCGGCGCACGCGGTGCGGAGTAAGTAATGCGTTGTTTGTTTGCTGCTATAAATTGTGATTGCGGTAGAGTCGGACTCTATCAACGACTGCTTAAATTCAGGTAAGGGTCGGGTTAAATCGAGGTCAGGCTGGTGTTAATTCAAGCTTAAGCGCAGTTAGGGCGTCAGGTCTGTGTATTGAGAATCACGGCTGGGCACCATCGCCCGCATCAGCTCCTGCATTTCGCGTGATGACATCTGTTGCCCCTGAACGGCACACGCCGCCGAGCAATACACTTTCCAATCCGTACCGATAACGCTGTTTTCTGTCGGTACCTCTTCTGCACAATAGGCGCATTCATTCTCGCTTCTGCGAGCCATAAATCATCTCTCCTTTCAGATTCCTTGCGTTTGCCACCTGCAGATCATTGCCAGGCTCCGGTCGTGTAATGTTGCCGGTAACGCCTCGCCATTTGTTCCATGGGCAACAACACCAGCACATCCGCCGTGCCGAAATCCGCGTCAAGCGCAGGCGGACCGCAGATCACGGCTCCGGCACGTAAATATCCGCGCAACAATGGCGGCAATTCACGCGCAACCTGGCGTTCGTCCAAGTCTCGCGCCAGTTCGTCGTCCAAACCAAACATGCGGCAAGACGCAAGCGGAGCCACCTGCCAAGCTGCCGGTGCGTAATGCCGCGCACGCAAATAGGCATAGAGCCGCTGTACATCGGCGCGCGCGGTCACGTGCAAACTGGCGCAACCGAACAGATAGCTGACGCCCGTTTGCCGGGCGTATTGCGTGATGGCCTGCCACAACAGATTGATCGTGGCGAATGAGCGATGCGTGCTGGCAATGCACGAGCGGCCCAGTTCCAGCAGTTCGCCCGGCAGCTTTTTCAAATTGCCGAGATCAAATTCGTTTTCGGAGTAAAAACCGATGTTGCGTTGCGCACGACTGCGGCGCAACAAACGATAGGTTCCCACGACCGTTTGGCTTTCCAGGTCGCGCACGATCAGATGATCGCAATACGCATCGTAAGCGTCGGTGTCATAACCGCGGTCAAAAGAAGCGCGCAATCCTTCTTGCAATTCCAGATTGAAGACTTCAAACCGCAGCCGATACGCGGCGTCCAGTTCGGGCAGACTTGCGGCCAGCGAGACTTCCAATTTTCCGGCGCGCAACAGAAGGGGCTGTTGAACAGTCGTTAAAGTCATGTTGGTTGTGTGTTGCGGGTTACTGTTTGGTGGCCGATCCGGCCCGAGACGATCACAACGCGGAAGATTCCGGACAGGGCGGCTGGCGGCTGTGGCTCCAATTCTTCCCCCGTACACAGGCGACAGACGTTCTGCCCTTAATCTTCCAGTGGCATCTTAGGCAGAGAATGTTCAGGACACGTTAGCCTTGTATTAGCCAGACGTTAGGATTTCGTTCGGAAGAGCTAAACTTTGCTGATGGCATGCTCCCAGCAAACAACCTGGGAAATTTTAGGAAGACTTGACCTCGGGTTTACGCGGAGTTGAGCCCGCCGAGCTATGCTCCTGAGCAATTAGGTGCCTAGTCCTGTGTCTCATAAGGGCTTCCGTGTTAACCAGAGCGGAAGCCCTCCTTTCTATCTCCACGATTCCCCAATTCCCGCTTGACGCTTGCGTGTCTCAACAGCAGACTGAAACCTGTTTCATCGGTCAAGCGTAATGGTTGCCAAACAACAACAAAACTATTCATCTGGTCCAGGTCAGGAGGTTCTTAAATGAGCGTTGAATTTGCGGCACCGGCGGGCGACAACAGTTTTTACACCTTTGAACACGACGTGACTCGCATTGCCCCCGGCGAACTGGAAAGCGTACGAGCACGTTTGGCCGAAGCATTGGAAGAGCGCGGTTTTCGGGTGTTGAACGAAGCCCCTTTGCGTGGCCGCCGCAGCGCCCGCAACAATGCCTCAACGGGCTGTTCTAATGACATTCTGGAATATCCGGCAACGCTGGACATTGGCCTGAAAGCCGTCGGCACACACAGCACACGCATCACGTTTTCTTACACCATCAACAATGTCTATGCCGGTTATTTAACCAAAGGTGACCGGCAAACGCTGAATAGTGAAGCCGACGCGCTGATCGCTTTGGCGTTGGCGCGCTCTTTGCCCAGTCACTGTGGCAATTGCGGCGCAGAAATCGGCAACAGCACACGCTTTTGCCGTCAGTGCGGTGTGCCGCTCAGCAACCCGCCCTTGGCAGAAATGGAAGTCGTACGCCTGACCGCCAATGCCAATGCCAGCTATAAAAATCTGGTGACAGGCGCGATCTTCGTCGCGCTGGGCTTGCTCTTTCCGTTGCTCATCTATGTCATCAAAGGCGACACGATGGCAACGTACAAATTGGTCAAAATGCTGCTGCTGTTACCAACTCTATTTTGCGGCGGAGGGTTGGCGTTTATTGTCGCCGGTTTATTGCGTATGGGCAGGATGATCGCCCCAACCCCAAATACAACTGCCCCGACGACTGCGCCACGTCGCGGCCAGGCTGAAAGCGTCATGGAATTGGGCAAAGCACCGACAACTGCCGCATTGCCGCCGCCGCCCATCCAGCATCCCATTACAGAAGCGACCACCGATCTGTTGGCGCAGGAAATCAAACACAATCGCTAGACTTGAGTCACAGGTCAAAAAGAAAGAGGGACGAGCTTGGCTCGTCCCTCTTTCTTTTTGACCTGTGACAGAAAACGCCCGCCAACGTGAACCAACTAGTTCCCCGATGGTTTGTTGAATTTCGCGTCTTCGATGGTCACGTTATGCTTCACTTCGGTTTGTTTGATCGTCAGGCTGTACGCCGGATTATTCTGGCGCATCGTGAACGGCACTTTAACACCATCCACCACGCGATAATCTTCCAGGTAGGATTCCACCAACATCGCGCCTTGCGGGCCATCAACTTCCGCATCTGTGCGCACCAGCAAGCCGCTGTTCACGTCGAAATACATCTTTTCGGCTTTGCCTTCGAGCGGCGTCGCTTCGACGACATAAACTTCTGCATCGCCGACTTTGTCTTTGCCCTTTACTTCAAATTTGGAGTAGTAGGTTTTGAGGTTGAGCACGCTCTGCAAATTCGCCTGACGTTTGAAAGAAGCCAATTGCGCGCCAGTCACTTCGGTCAAACCTTGCATCGGATTGGCTGACCATGCCTTTGTACCGTCGTACACATTTTCAATTTTGCCGAAGCCGCCGATTTCGATGATGGTCGCGGTTTTGTTGGGCGATTTGGTGTACATCTCGGTCGTTCCGCTAGCGCCCATCGCAGGCAAATCAAAAGTGCCCTTGCTCATGCGAGAAGTAATTTTCTCGAGCGCTTCTTTACCGCCCAAAGCCTTGACGTATTTTTCCAGCAATTCGTCAGCCGAGGGCAATGCCGCGGGCGCTTTGTCTGCCGGTTTGGCGGCGTCAGCCTTTTTCTCTTGCGCCAAGGCACTGACGCACAACAACAACACAGCCATCAAGGTAATTGCAATCCGTTTCATAATGATCCTTTCTGATATCTATGGTCTTTTGAAGAAGGGTCTTACTGTCCCGAAGGTTTCGCGAACTTTGCCTCTTCGATTGTGGTGTTTTGTTTAACTTCGGTAAATTTGATGGTCATCCCCATCATCGGCGTCACGCGCTTGATCACAAACGGCGTTTTGACGCCATCCACGGCGCGATAATCTTCCAGATACGCTTCGACAGTCATCTTGCCATCTGGGCCTGCTTCTTCGCTATCTTGCCGCACCATCAAACCGCTCTCGACAGAAAAATACCACTTTTCGGCGGGGCCTTCGCTCGGCGTTGCGACCAAAACATACGCGTCTTTGCCAGCAACAGTTTCTTTGCCGCTCACGGTGATCTTGGGATAAAGCTGTTTCAGCTTGAGGTCGCGATAAAATTCCGCGCCCAATTTCATTTGCGCCAGTTCCGCACCTGTCAGCTCACGCAAACCTTGCATTGGATCCGCAGACCAGGCTTTTGCGCCATCAAACACCTGATTGACTTTGCCAACACCGCCCAGATCAATGTTCATTGCCATCTTGTTGGGCGCTTGCTGGTACATTTCCAGCGAACCCGACATGTTCATGGCTTCGATTTCAAAGACGCCCTTGCCAATGCGAGAAGTCACTTTCTCGACGGCTTCTTTGCCGCCCAGCGCTTTAACATATTTGTCCAGCACTTCGTCTACTGAAGGCAACGCAGCCGGTTTGGCGTCGGGCTTTTTCTCCTGCGCCAAGACAGAAACGGTGCTCAACAACAACACCGCCAGGAACACGATCATTTTTTTCATAAGGTATCCTCCGGTAAGAGAATCTCGCCAGCCAGAGATTCGTTCAGTGAGAAGAGTAAAACGGTTCAATTTCATTTCACCTTTTCACACATTATTTTTCGCCACGCTCTGGTTTACGCGCGTGCGCTAATGCTGCGATGCCTGCTTCCAATTGCGCATCGCGACCGCTGAGCAACGAAGCGCGATCCCATTTCACTTCGACGTCTGGAATCACACCACGGCCTTCGACCAAAACGCCCTTCGGCGTTTTGAAATCTGCAATCGCATATTGAAAGAGTGCGCCGGTCGGCAACTTTTGAAAGGCGGACGGCAAACACGCGCCCGCGCTTCGTTCGCCAACGATGATGGCGCGTCCCAATTCCTGCATGCCGCTGGAAAAGACCTCGCTGGTTGAGCCGCTCAATCCATCCAGCAAAATGACGACCGGACCGTCGTAAGCATTTTGCTGCGGATAAATCGAAAACTTCATTTCAGAGGCGCGCATTTTCATCGTCCCCAAAGCGCCGGGTTTGCGTGAAAGCTGACTGGCAATGCTGGTGGCAATGCCTGCCACGCCCCCCGGATTCCCACGCAAATCAAAAATCAACCCGTCAGCATCGCTCAGGCTGCGAATCGCCGTGCGCGCTTTTTCCACGATCGGAATGGTGAAAATATTGAAGCGAATGTAGCCAATGTTGCCCGCCAGCCGCTTCATCTCGAATTCCGTATATTGCGGAGGCCAATTGCCCAGACGAGCTGATAATTCGCCTTTCAGTTTTTCGCGCGTCAACGTCACATTGCGCGTGCGCTCTTTTTCGTCCGTGAAAGACAGCGCAACGGTCGTTCCCGGTTCGCCATTGATTTCTGACAACAGCTTGCGCGTCACTCGCACTGGCACCAGATTGCGCTGATCATTCGACTTGGCATACGGCTCGGCGATTTGCGCCACCGTCTTTTCGCCAATCTGTTTGATGGCAAACCCGGGACGTAAGCCGGCGCGCTCTGCCGAAGACCCCGCTTCGACGCGCGTAATGACCGCGGCATTCGACAGCAACCGCAAATCAATTCCCACTCCGCCCGTGGGCGGCTCTTTGGCGTCGTCAGGAATGACCGCTTCAGGCGGGATGATGTTGAAATGCGACTGGTGCAATTCGCCCAGCATCTCTTGCAAGACGCGATATAGTTCCTGATTGGTTTTGACGGCGGCCACACGAGGCGCGTAATTGTCTCGCACCTGCTCCCAGTTCACGCCCCCAAAGGTCGGGTCAAAGTGTTTGTCCTTGACCGTGCGCCAGACGATGTCAAACGATTGCTGGCGCAATTCAACAGCCTGGTCTTCTGGTGAAGTTGCCTTGTCCCGTACAACTTCTGATTGGCTGTCGTGGACATTCACTGCCGGAGCGACTGATTTTTGCGCCGCGCTCCCCACAGGTTGTACAGTCAGACTGCCGCAAAGCAGCAAACCGCTACCTGCGACGAGAAGTAGTTTTCTCAGCTTTGATTTTTCCATTTGCTGTTTCATGATGAGTTAATGCCCCAGACCGGCGACGTGGCGACCATAGTTTACGACAACTCCCCGTGAATGTTCCGTTGATTTAGCCCGCGAACTGATTTAGCATCCCAACGTTTTGGTCAGGGTTTCTGGTTGGCTCATGGCTGCTCGAACTTGCTGGCCTAACTTAATAGACTTAATCAGTTCGCTGAAAAACACATTTCACTGCTCATTACTTAATCGGCTTTTTACCAGCATTGACTTCAAAATCGAGCACCTCAGTAGGCATGACGACCAATGTATGCCCGCAATGTGAATGCCCCATACCGCGCGAAGGAAGCCGCTTCTGCAATCAATGCGGCGCTGATTTGCGCACTCTCGTTCCGGCATCCACATCAGCGGCTCTGCCTACCTTATCCACAATCTCTGAATCGGCCACTTTGGTGGACGTGAGCAACGCAGAACTCCCCGACGCCGTAGCATTACCGGTCAGCGCCCCTTTGAAAACAGCGCAAACCAACATCACTATGACGGTCTCTCAGGACGAAACTAAATCCGCCAACAATCAACCCGAAGCGACGCTGCACATCCTTTTGCGTGACGGCAACGTGATCGAGCGCGATCTGACCAGCGTCGAAACCAAATTCGGCAAAAATCCCAACAACGAAATCATCCTGCCTGATGCTTCAGTTTCTGGCACGCACGCCCTGATCAAGTTTGAAAACGGTGTGTATGTGCTAAACGATCTGGGCAGTCGTAATGGCACCTTCCTTAACGATGTGCGTGTGGCTGAGCCGCGTCCGTTGCAACATGGCGATTTGATCAAAATGGGCCATTGCACGCTGACCTTCCGGCTCAAGGAAGCAGAAAACACCATCTCGATGCCGCGCACGGTGCTGCTGGGAGATTTGCAACCGCCGCCGCCGCCGCCTGCGCCGCCGGCCCCCAAAGCCCCTGCCATGACAGAGGATTCGCTGGCGCAAGCGCTCGCGTCTTCCGGTTTGGTCGCGCAAGCCGAAATTGACCGGCTGCGCGGCACGGGCGCCAAAGGCCGCCGCCTCTATCGCGCGCTGCTCGAAGACAAACTGGTGACGGAAATCGGGCTGCGCGACTTAATGAGCCGCACGTTCAACCTGGTGCCGGTTGAACTGAAGACAATGGAAATAGATGCGCAAACCGCGTTGCGACTGCGCCCGGAATTTTTGCGCGAACGGTTGATCTGTCCGGTCGTCAGCCAACAACCTGACCGGTTGATGTTGGCAGTCGCCGATCCGACCGACAAAGCCACGCTTGACGAAATCGAACGCCTGACGCGCAAACCCGCATCGTTACGTTTGGCCATGCCCAGCGAAATCGCAGCGTATGTCGCGGGGTTCTTTACGCCACGCCTGATCGGCGTGCTGCCTTCCGGTGAAAAAATCGAAACGCTGCTTAATCAGCCCGAACTCGAAATCGGTAAAGCGCCGCATAACAAACTGGTCATCTCCGATCCGACAGTCAGCAGCACGCACGCCATTGTGCTGACGCGCGATGGCGGCTACAGCGTGGTGGATTTGGGCAGCAGCAACGGTACGTTTGTTAACGGCAAGCAATTGGGCAGCGAAGCCCACACCTTGCAACACGGTGACAAAATCCAGCTTGGGCAGGTTTTGCTGACCTTCCGCAATCCGGCGGAAACCACGGAAAACAAAACCGCCCGGTTGTCGCTTGACGCGTTGGAAGAAATTCGGCGGCGCGCAGCAGGTCGCCCTGAAGCGGCGGGGCCGCGCACTGATCCCAGCGCCTGGCAGATTCAAACGCCTGCGGCCGCACCGGTTGCCGCCGCCACAGACGACAGCGAAAAGAAGAAAAAGAAGAATAAGGAAAAAGACAAAAATAGCTGGCTTAGCGCCAATTCGCTCAGCCGCATTCTGGCGCAAGTGCTGGGCGCGCTGATCTCGCTCGGAGGCGCGGTTTATCTGATCCGTTCCAGTTCGCAAACCGACAAACCTTCTTCCGGCGGCGGCGGAAACTCAGGCGTCAGCCAAAGCCATCAGTTGACCTCTCCCGGCGCGTGGGAAGATTTCAGCACGGGACTTTTTGGCGGTACGATCGAAGCGTCTGGCGTCAGCTTTGCGCCGGGCCTGAACGGTGTGCTGTTTGTCTCTGACAATCGCGCCGGTGAAGTGCTCTGGATGCAACTGGACGAGACGGGCAAACAAACCGGTTCGATCAAAAAGATTCCGCTCGGCGTCAATTTCAAAGACCCGGAAGCCATTACCTACGGCAACTCGTATTTTTACCTGCTCACCTCGCAATCCGATCCGCAAGACGGCGAGCAGCACATCATCGTTCGTTTTGATTTCACGCCCGAAACACAAACCTTGCGCGGTCAGCCCGAAGTCATCACCGGACTGCGGAACTTTCTGCTGCAAAACGTTTCGGAATTGTCTTCGCTGGGCGCGCCTGCTGGGATGCAAGGCGGTCTGAACATCGAAGGCATCGCCTGGGATCCCAACAACGAGCGATTGTTGCTCGGCCTGCGCTCTCCGCTCATCGGCACACAAGCGGTGCTCGTACCGCTGAAATTGCGCGATCCGCGCGGCCCTTTCACCTTGGAAAACCTGAAAGTGGACGATCCGCACGTGATCGTGCTTTCGCTGGAAACACATGGCGTGCGCGACATCACGTATGACGCGCGGCTGAAAAACTTCCTGATCATTTCAGGCGCGCCCGAAACCGCCCCCAAAACCGATTTCGGACTCTGGGAATGGAGCGGGCAACCAGACGCAAAACCCATCAAGGTGATGACGTTGGACGACAAGATGAAGCCGGAAGGCATCACCAGCGCGAGCATTGGCGGACGCAATTTCATCTTTCTGGTCGGTGATTCCGGCGGTTATCTCAAAATTGATTATGCCGGTGCGCATTAGCGTTCTGCGCGGCGAGAAGCGTTTCACCAAACGCTTCTCGCCCGTTTCCCACGCCGGAATTTTCTCCGGTCTTTCGTGTCTTGATCCTTTGCCCCCGCAAAATCCGCATGCTGTTTGACGGGGCATTGTCTCGTGCAAACGGAGAAGTGCCTCGAACAAAATCAAACCCAATTCAGCCGAATTCAGGCCGATTCTAGGAGGTTTTTGACATGCAGTTTCAGCAAAAGTATTCACCAGCCCTGCTCACACTCGTACTGAGCTTAGCTCTGGCGGCGGCGGGCAGCCTCGTATCCACACCTGTCTCTGTTAGCGCTCACGGCTCTGCCGGGATTCCGCAAAAGAGCAAAGACAAAAAGAGCAAAAAGGAAAAGAAACCGACTTCTGCGCCGACCGAAGCCGGCACTCCGATCATGTGGGAAGATCGCGGCAACATTGCGTCGCTCGATTTGATTCACGGCATCGGCAACCCGGAAAGCATGCCGAAAGCGCCCTTCCAGTTCGATAAGGAAGACGTCACCGGCACCAATCCCAAAATCAAAGTCATTGACGCCAACGGCGTGAAATGGAACATCAAATTTGACGAAGAAGTCCACGCCGAAGTCGCTGCCAGCCGCATCGCCTGGGCCTGCGGATACATGGTCGAAGAAAGCTATTTCATCGCTTCGGGCAAAGTGAACGGCGTCACCGGACTGAGCCGCGCCAAGAAATTTGTTGGCGCCGATGGTTCGTTCAGCAATGGCATGTTTGAAAAACGGCCGGAAAACATTGCGCGCCGTGCCATCAACTGGGATTGGGACGCCAACCCGTTCAAAGGCACCAAAGAACTGTCTGGCCTGGCGATTCTGAACACAATGCTCAATAACTGGGACGCCAAACCGACCAACAACAACGTGCTTGGCATGTTCGACGACGGCGGCAAAATTTGGGATTGGTATTTGGTCGCAGATTGGGGCGGCTCATTCGGCAAAATGGGCGGCTTTACTTCGCACACCAAATGGGACCTGGACGATTACAACAAACAAGCCTTCCTGGATGGCGCGTCTGGCGGTCAGGTGAAATTGCACTACAGCGGCAAAATGGGCAGTTCGTTGAAAACGATTCCGCTGGAGCATGCGCGCTGGTTTGCCGGCATTATTGGACAATTGACCGACAATCAATTGCGCGACGCGTTCAAAGCGGCGGGCGCAACCCCAGCCGAAATTGACGGCTTTTCGCGTCGCTTGCGCCAGAAAATCAGCGAATTGAAGTCTGTCGCGGGCCGCTAAGCCCAAGTCACAAAACCTAGAGACAAAAGAACCACGGAAGCGAGAGAGTGGGCCGCAACAAGGAATTGGCAATGAGAATCACCATAGTCAAAACGTCTATGATCTCCCAAGTTCCGGCGGCGGCTCTCTCCTTCCACTGGTTTTCAATGTCTCTTTTTCATCGCATCTTCTCTTTTTTAGCCGATCAACGGCGCTAGGTTTACGGTGCGCGTTATCATTCAACCACGCGACGGCATAGAACCGTTGCTCGAAGCAATAAACCAGGCTCAGCAAAGCGTCGAAATCATCATCTACCGGCTGGATCGGCTGGAGATCGAACAGGCGCTGGTCGCGGCTGCCGCACGCGGCCTACACGTGCACGCCCTCATCACTCACACCAACAAAGAAGACCTGAAAGAGATCAAGAAGCTGGAAAAGCGCCTGGCCGAGCGCAATGTACAGGTGACCCGCACCGCAGAAGACCTGGTGCGGTATCACAGCAAAGTGATGATCATTGATCGCCGCGAATTGTTTTTGCTGACGTTCAATTTCACCTTTCTGGACATTCACCATAGCCGCAGCTTTGGCGTCGTGGCGCAAGACCCTGTACTGGTAGATGAAGCGTTGCGTTTGTTTGAAGCAGACGTTGAGCGTCGCAAACTGCCGCCTGAATTGCCGCATTTTGTGGTCAGTCCGCTCAATGCGCGCGAAAAACTCTCTGAATACATCCTCGGCGCGCAGAAACAATTGCTCATTTATGACAGCAAGCTCAGCGATGCACAGATGATCAAACACCTGGAAAATCGTGCGAAAGCCGGTGTTGACATCAAAGTCATCGGAGCGATGGACAAACGCGTCAAAGGCGTCAAGGTCAAAAAGTTGCCGCTTTTCCGCTTACACGTACAAGCGATCATTCGCGATGGCAAAGAAGTCTTTTTCGGCAGCCAGTCGCTGCGCAAAGTCGAATTGGACCATCGCCGCGAAGTCGGTCTGATCACCGATGATGCCGAAGCCGTCAACAGTTTCTTCCTGATGTTCGAACTGGACTGGGGAGACTTGATTGATTGATCCACCACAGACAACTGCAAGGAAAATACTCATGCGAAGGTTTGTTTCTACTTCCCTGCTTACCTCTGCGCTGTTTGCGCTTCTGTTTTTGACGCTGTTGTCGCTGTCAGCCTTGGCGCAAGACAACGCCGCCGCCAAACCGGTCATCACCTTTGCCGTCATCGGCGACACAGGCTCTGGCGACGAAGCGCAATTGGCTGTGGCCCGACAAATGGTCAAACAACGCGCCCAAACGCCCTTCGATTTCGTGTTGATGTTGGGCGACAACATCTATGAAAAAGGCGAGCCGGAAAAAATCAAATCCCATTTTGAAGACCCATACAAAGAATTGCTGGCCGCAGGCGTAAAGTTTTACGCCACACTCGGCAATCACGACATCATCAAGGGATTGCAGTTCCAGACGAACTATCCCAACTTCAATATGGGCGGCAAACGCTATTACAACTTCGGCAAAGGAAATGGCTTGCTGGAGTTTTTCGCCCTGGATACGAACCTGCTGGATGATGCGCAATTGTCCTGGCTGGGCGGCAGCTTGCAGGCGTCACAAGCGCGCTGGAAAATCGCCTTCTGCCACCATTCGATTTATTCGTCGGCACGCATGCATAGCGCCTATGTCAAATTGCGCGCCCAACTCGAACCGCTTTATGTCAAACACGGCGTCAGCGCGGTGTTCGCCGGGCACTCGCACTGTTACGAACGCACCAAGCCGCAAAAGGGCGTGCAATACTTCACCGAAGGCGCGAGCGGTGAAATCAAAAAACGAACGCTCGACCGCAAATCCCCGCTCTTTGCTGCGGGCGAAGACATGGTCAATTCATTTCTGATCGTGCAAGTCAGTGAAAACGAAATGAAGGTTGAAGCCATTGCCGCTGACGGCAAAGTGATTGATTCGCACACGATCAAACGGTAGCCATTTCCCAGCGCTTCAAAAAATAAAAAGCGGGCCAGGTGGCCCGCTTTTCATTTTTTGAAATAAGCAATCGCGGTTATTGACTGCACTTGCCGCTTTGCTCAGCCAGCTTCACCCCTGCGCCCGCCAACAATTGATCCAGGTGATAAAACTCTGCGTGACGGCCTCCGGTGTTGTCTGGGTCGCTGTGCGCGACAAACAACCCGCTGGGAAAATCGGGCAGCGCCTTTTCGGTCAAGGCGACGCCATCGGTTACGCGCAAATTGGTTTTCACTGTGCCCAAGTGTTTGAACGTCGCCCGGTCAAAGACTTCAAACTCGGTGACGCTTTGCTGATCGGTGACGATGATGAATCCGCTTTTGCCACAACCGGTCAACGCGATACCTTCGACCTGAGCCGAAAAGTGCCCGTTGCCAAACGTGGTCACCAGCTTGCCGTTCAGATCATAGACTTTGACTTCGTGGCGGTTTTCGTCGGCGACATACACCAACTCGCGCTCTGCATCGGCGACCACCGTTTCCTGGTTGGTCAGCAATTCCTTGCCGAAATTGGCTTCGCGCGCGCCCGTGATGCGTCCGCCCTGTTCCGCAATGCGATAACGAATGACCTTTTCATCGTCTTTGGCGAGTTTGCTGACGATATAGGCAAAGACAGCGTTGTCGCTCTTGCGGTGATACAACGTGATCCCCATCGGCTGTTTCAACCCCTTGGCCACTTCGCCGACCAATTCAAAATCGGGGATCGAATAAACATAAACCGTGTTGCCGTCTCGATCCGTGACGAACGCCAGGTCTTTTTTGACCGAACCGAGGGCGACGTTTTGCAAAATCGCGACGCCGTTCGGACGTTTCATTTTGCCAAAACGCTTGACGAAAGTAGCCTTGGCATCTGCTTTGAACACCATCACAGCGCCACCGCCTTTTTCGGTCAACAACACCAAACTCTCTTCCGGCTTCGGGGCCAACCAGATCGCGGGTGAATCTACGTTTTTGCCCGGCGTGGTAACCGCGACAGGTTTCGGAATATCTATGACGTTTGCCGATGAGTCAGCCAATCCGCCAACAAACGGTAATGCCAAGCAACAAATCCATTGCACAAATAACAACATCTTTCTTTCATCCTCCTCATCTCTGAAAATCCCAGCCTTGAGTCAAATAAGCGTTTCTCTACAAAACTTCGCGATTATAGCCTGAGACGCCGCTTTTTTCGCCCCAGGTCTAAAACGGAGTATACGAACGACAACACAATTTCTGATTCTCTTTTACGGCTAAAAATTCTTTCTTTTAAGTCAGTCTTTACCCTGCCTTAAGATCAACTTAATGCCAACCCGATAAACTCCTGGTTCTAAAGGTCAAACGTCCAGACAACAATGCACGGCAACCAGCTTGTTTTTCTCAAATGGCGATGGCAAATTCCCAAACGATCCCACTTTACGAACTAGAGCCGAAGCAGGCTGGAACTGCCAGCTTCATTTTGACGAGTGAACCAATGAGAACTTTGCCGGAAACGGCGCTCAACCAATTGCGAGACCACGTCCTGTTAATGGGCGGCGAAGTCGAGCGTGCAATTGACCAGGCCACGCGCGCCCTGATCGAACGTGATTCTGAATTAGCCGAACAGGTTTTGCGCGATGATGACCGCGTAGACGCGCTGGAACTGGAAACTGATCAATTTTGTGTGCGTTTGCTGGCGTTGCATTCGCCCGATGCACACGATCTGCGGCAAGTCGTCACGGCCATCAAAATCACGCCGATTCTGGAACGCATCGCCGATCATGCCTGCAATATTGCGCGCGCAGCGATTTACCTGAACGACGAACCGCAACTGAAACCGTATTTCGACTTGCCCAAAATGAGCTGGCTGGCGTGCGAAATGTTGCGTCTGTCGCTCGACGCTTTTGCCGCAGGCGACGCCGAAACCGCGCGTGCCGTCATTGAACGTGATGACGAAATTGATCAACTTTATGATCGCGTGTTTCACGATTTGCTGGATCGTATGTCGAATGATCCTGCTGCTGCCGGACGGGCTGCGCGGTTGTTGCTGGTGGCCAAACACTTCGAGCGCATTGGCGATTACGTCACGGACATTTGCGAGCTGATCGTGTACATGAAAGAAGCGCTCGTGATCAAACACAGCCAGATTGCCCGCTAAGTTTTTCGTTTATGAAGCCTTACATCTTAATCATTGAAGACGATCCGGATATCGCCGAAAGCATTCGCTACAACCTGGAGCGCGAAGGCAGCTTTACCGCCCAGGTTGCGTTGAGCGGCGAAGCTGGCTTAAACCTTGTGCTGGGCAAACTCTCCACCGAAAGCGCGCTGCGCCGCCCGGCTGAGGGAAACGATGCGCCGCCTGATTTGATCATCCTGGATTTGAACTTGCCGGGCCTGAATGGTTTCGAACTCTGCCGTCGCTTTCGCACCGAAGAACAAACCCGCCGCACGCCCATCATCATGCTGACGGCGCGCACAGACGAACACGACAAAATCCGCGGGCTGGATTTGGGCGCGGACGATTACATGACCAAACCGTTCAGCGTGCGCGAATTGATGGCGCGTGTGCGCGCCGCTTTGCGCCGTTCCGGCTATGAAGAGCAATCACCTAAATTGTATGACGATGGATTGCTGCGCATTGATTACGCCGACTTCGCCGTGTTCTGCCAACAGCAAAGCGTCAAGCTGACGCGCAAGGAATTTGCCTTGCTGGCGATTCTGTCACGCAACAAAGGCCGCGTCGTGCCGCGCGAACAGTTGCTGGATCAGGTTTGGGGGCTGGAATATTACGGTGAGGCGCGCACGCTCGATGTTCACATCAGCGGTTTGCGCAAAAAGCTGGGCACCTGCGGAGCCTGTATCGAAACGGTCATCGGCATTGGCTATCGGTTCCGCCCTGCGCCGGAAGTCGTCGAAGCGGAAGTCTGATTTCAAGAAAACAACCTGGGCTCGTGGCAAAACAACAAGACGCGTGCGATGAAGCAATGACTTCATCGCACGCGTCTTTGCTGTTTCTACGCGCAACTTAGACCGTGGGGGCTTACTTGAGCGTGATGTTGAATTTGTCGTGTTTCTGTTTGGCTGCCAGCGGGCGCTGTTTTTCGGTCGGCGTCACATCCGGTTCGCGCCATTTGTTGCCCAACAGATAATCCTTGTCTTTCACCAATTCGCCCGGCGTGTAGACGGCCCACTCAAAATTGTGTCCGTGATTGATCGCGTCCGTCGGACAGGCGTCCACACAGAACCCGCACAAAATGCAGCGTCCGTAATCAATCTGGTACACCTTGGCATAGCGATGATCCATCGAGGCGCGTTGTTCATAGGGGCGCGGGTCTTCAGCGCCTTCGATATAGATGGCGTCTGCCGGACAGGCCGCCGCGCACAAGAAACAGGACACGCAACGCTCTTTGCCGTCTTCATTGACATCCAGAAAGTGCTCGCCACGAAACCGGCGATAGATTTGCACCGGTTCATCGGGATAGCTAACGGTGTCTTTTTTCTGCGGAATGTGGCTGAGCGTCACGCTCATGCCCTGCGCAGTCGTACGCGCGACTTCCACCACTTCCTTGGCGGCATTGATAATGTTGGAAAGGATAGACATAGAAACAAGGATACGAAATGGTTTCGGGTGTGCCCTGACTGTCGAGACTCTCACAGCCCCGACAGCCAACAGGGCGTTTCTTCACACGGTACTAACTGATTTCCCAGGTTTCGCCGCTGTGCAGCAACTTTGCCAGATCGCCGGGGCCTTTTTTGGCGACGGCGCTCGCAATTTGCCCAGCCAGCATTTCTTCATACGTGGGGCGCGTGACAGAACGGAACACGCCCATCGGTACGGGAAACTCTGGATACTGCATGCGTCCCAGGATGTATGACAAACTTGGTTCGGCAGCATTTTCGTCATGCACGAAGACGTCGTCAACCGTCACGCCATTTTCGCCAATCGTCACGATTTCGGGCGAAGCCCCGCGCAAACGAATTCCCTGCGTCTTGTTCTTGCCAAACAGCAGCGGTTTGCCGTGTTCCAGATACAACATCCGGTCGTCTTTCACGTCGCGTTCGTTGAAGCCTTTGAATGCGCCGTCATTGAAAATGTTGCAGTTCTGATAGACTTCCAGAATGCCTGAGCCTTTGTGATGCGCCAGACGTTCGACCATCGTCGCCAGATGTTTCGGGTCGACGTCCATCGAACGTCCCACAAACGTGGCTTCGGCGGCAAACGCCAGGCTCAGCGGATTGATCGGATAATCAATCGTGCCCATCGGCGCTGATTTGTTGATCTTGCCTTGCTCGGAAGTCGGCGAATACTGCCCTTTGGTCAACCCGTAAATGCGGTTGTTGAACAATACGATCTTCAAATCCACATTGCGGCGCAACGCGTGAATAAAATGGTTGCCGCCGATGGATAGCGCATCGCCGTCTCCCGTCACAACCCACACCTGCAAATCGGGATTCGCCGTTTTGACGCCTGTCGCAATCGCCGGGGCGCGTCCGTGAATGGTGTGAAAGCCGTACGTGTTCATGTAGTACGGAAAGCGGCTGGAACAGCCGATGCCTGAAATGAAGACGATGTTCTCTTTGGACAGGCCGAGTTCCGGCATGACCTTTTGCACTTGCGCCAGAATCGAATAATCACCGCAACCGGGACACCAGCGCACTTCCTGATCGGTTTGAAAATCTTTGCGCGTCAATTTCACCGCGCCATTGGTTCCATTGGTGCTCATAGCAACTCTCTTTCGGTAATAAGAAACAGCTCGCAACTACGCAGCGGCTTATAGATATTCTTTGATCTTCTTGACCAGTTCCGACACCTTGAACGGTTTGCCTTTGACCTGTCCGAAGCTGACGGCATCCACCAGAAATTGCGCCCGAATCAGCATGCAAAGCTGGCCCAGGTTTAGTTCGGGGATGATCACTTTTTCATAGCGTTTGAGCACTTCGCCCAGGTTCTTCGGGAATGGGTTCAGGTAACGCAGATGTGCGCTGGCCACAGAATGCCCCTGCTCTTGCAACTGTTCGACGGCGGTTGTGATCGAACCATACGTCGAGCCCCACCCCAGCACCAGCACTTTGCCTTCTGCCGGTCCGAACACTTCGAGTTCGGGAATGTCCTGCGCCATTCGCTGAATCTTTTCCGCGCGCAGTTTAACCATGAAATGGTGGTTTTCCGGTTCGTAATTAACGTTGCCGGTCAGGTGTTGTTTCTCGATGCCGCCGATGCGGTGTTCCAGCCCCGGTGTGCCAGGAATCGCCCACGGACGCGCCAGCGTTTTTTCGTCGCGCAAGTACGGCAGGAAGCCTTCGGTTTCGGTGCGGAAGGTGACTTTCATTTCTGGCAGGCTTTCGAGCGCAGGGATTTCCCACGGCTCGGAACCGTTGGCCAGATACCCGTCTGACAAGAAGAAAACCGGCGCCATATATTTGGTCGCCAACCGCACGGCTTCGATTGCCATCTGGAAGCATTCGCCGGGCGTCGCAGGCGCAACAATACCGACGGGACATTCGCTGTTACGGCCAAACATCGCCTGCAACAAATCCGCCTGTTCGGTTTTGGTCGGCAACCCGGTCGAAGGCCCGCCGCGTTGCACGTCCAGAATCACCAACGGCAATTCGGTCATCACGGCCAACCCGATGGCTTCGGATTTCAAGGCGACCCCCGGACCGCTGGTGCCCGTCAAGCCAATATGTCCGGCAAACGAAGCGCCGATGGCCGCGCCGATGGCCGCAATTTCGTCTTCGGCCTGGAAGGTTTTGACGCCAAAGTTTTTATGCTTGGACAGTTCGTGCAACACGTCAGAAGCGGGCGTGATCGGATAGCTGCCATAAAACAGCGGGCGGCCTGTCAATTGCGCCGCCGCGATGAATCCAATCGCGGTCGCTTCATTGCCCGTGATGTTGCGATATTTGCCCGGTTTGATCTTGGCTTTGCCGACGCGGTAATGCGTGGTGAAAATTTCGGTCGTGTCGGCGTAATTAAACCCCGCCTTGAGCACCAACCGGTTGGCTTCGGCGACTTCCGGCTTGTTGCTGAATTTGTCTTCGATCCATTTCAGCGTCGGTTCCATGGGCCGGTCATACAGCCAATACATCAACCCCAGCGCGTAAAAGTTTTTGCAGCGCTCTTGCAGTTTGAAGGGCAGGCTCGCGCCTTCGAGCGCTTTGAGCGTCAGCGACGTGATTGCGACTTTGAACACGCGAAAGCCGGAAAGTGAACCGTCTTCGAGCGGGTTCGCCGCATAGCCAGCCTTTTTCAGGTTGTTGTCGGTGAACTCATCCGTGTTGACGACCAGAATCCCGCCCGGCTCTAGGTCTTTGATGTTGACCTTCAAAGCCGCCGGATTCATCGCCACCAGCACCTGCGGTTCGTCGCCGGGCGTGCGGATGTCGCGGCTGCTGAAATTGAGTTGATAGCCAGAAACGCCGGGCAAGCTGCCGGCTGGAGCGCGGATTTCTGCCGGAAAGTCGGGCAGCGTCGAAATGTCATTGCCGATAATGGCCGAGGTCGAAGTGAATTGACCGCCGGTTACCTGCATCCCGTCACCTGAATCACCGGCAAAACGAATAGTGACGGATTCCAATTCTTCTAGCTGTGTGGATGTGCTTAAGTCTTCAAGTGTCGTTGCGGACATTGCAATTAATGACTCCATTCCAAAGTGATGGTTCAACGTGATGGGGCTATCTCAGACCGGCGTGCGTGGGACGCCAGCAACAGCCGCAGCCATTCTAACGCGCCTCGTACCATCTCGCACCTGTCCCCGCGCCATCACCAAGACGACTCGCCTGGCAACACATTGCTAGCGCGTAGGGTCCGAATCCGCAGTTGGATCAGCGAGGCTTGCTCGTTCGCATATGGCGCAGTTGGCGCATTTGGTCTAGCCAATTTGAACCACGCGCATCATAGCACGCCCCCTCCCCAAAGCGCACGTCCGCCGCCCTTCCTCCCGAAGACAAAGAGGCGAGCCTTTCGACTCGCCTCTTTGTCTTCGGCTTCGGTCATTCTGGAAAACGCTTACGGCGCGAAATAGCCGGAGACGTCTACGATGGCATCGAGCGTGCGTTCGGCGTAGATGCGGTATTGGCCTGTGCCTGCGTTCAAACCGACCACAAACGCGTTCGACAAGACCTGACCCGGAAAATAGATCATGTTCGCCGCGGCCGGTTGATGGTTGCACGAAAAGCTTCGGTGCGCTTTACATCGCGCACACACATCGAAGGAATTTCGGATTTGGAAAACTGATCGTTTTGCATCACTTCAGACCGCTCACGCTCTCTCCATTTCCAGCAAGACCACAGCAATGGCGGCGAAAATCAAGCCGATGATTTCCAACGTGGTGACTTTGGCGCTGGTCATCAGCAAGCTCCAGCAAACTCCGATGGCCAGATGAATGACCGTCGCCAGCACGACTGCCGCGCCAAAGGAGAAATGATCCAGTTTGAACAGCAACCCGAGCGAGGCGATGCTGATCGACCAGACGGCATACGCCGCCAGCAGCCAGCCGAAATGCGCAGCCTTCGCCCATTTGTAAAGCAAGATGTCGCCGACTCCGCTGGTCAGCCCAATCAGGGCGAGCAGCGCATACACAACCGCCAGATTGTTATTGTTCAAGCTCATTTTGATTCACCAAGTTGCATTGGGCTGATCGGATGGCAGGCAATAACTTTCCAATTCGCCTTTGCGGCGAACATCCAGCGTGACGCAATGGAAACCACCGCCCAGCGTGCGGGCGTGGCGAAGTTGCAAAGGAATGACCTCGACACGCCGCTTTTCCAGTGCCCGGATCAAAGGCATTTGCGCCTTATCAACGATGGCAAGTTCGGGAGAAACCATCATGAAATTCATGCCGATCCATTTCGATGCATAAACTGTTTCTGTGAAGCCGATGTCCACAACCTCGGATAGGTAA
>JAEUQO010000012.1 GCA_016789605.1 Acidobacteriota bacterium | reverse complement strand
ATGGAAGGCGGCAATCCGGCGAATGCGAACGACCGTGATTGAACGAGGGAGAACGTTTTTATCTAAGGAGTTATTGCAATGGAAAATATGAACTGGATGAGAAGAAAGTTTTTGCAGGCTTCGAGCCTGCTCGGCGCTGGCTTGGTATTAAACCAAACGGCGTCGGCACAACACGAAGGTCACCAGATGCCGGGACAGAAGCCGAAGGCTGACAGCCCTAAAACGGACAAACCTGCCGCGCCGCCCGCGCACGATCACGCGAAAATGATGGCCGAACAGGGGAAAGCCGCGACCGGCCAATACGTGCCGGTGCAGACGCCTGATCTGCCGAAACTGGAATACACGCTGGACAACGGCGTAAAGGTCTTCAACCTGCGCGCTGAAGTTGTGCATTGCGAGATCATGCCGAAAACCCACATGGGGCCGGCGCGCAAGATGTGGGCGTGGGGTTACAACGGCAGCGTGCCAGGCCCGATGATCGAAGTCGTCGAAGGCGACCGCGTGCGTGTCATCTTCGAGAACAAATTGCCGGAAGCGACGACGGTGCATTGGCATGGGCTTGAGATTCCGATTGAGATGGACGGCACGCCTTATATCAGCCAGCCGATGGTCGAGCCGGGCGGTGTGTTCATTTACGAATTCACCGTCAATCAGAACGGCACCTTCTTTTATCACTCGCACGGCGCGATGCAGGAGATGCTGGGGATGATCGGGATGTTTGTCATACATCCCAAAACGCCGCACACGCCGCGCGTAGACAAGGATTACGGCATCATTTTGCAAGAGTGGGCGCTGCTGCCGAACAACGACGTGCCGAACACGTTTTCGATGGAATTCAACTGGTTGACGATGAACGGCAAGTCCGCGCCCGCGACTACGCCGCTGATCGTGAAAAAGGGTGAGCGCGTGCGGTTGCGCCTGGTCAATCTCGGCATGGATCATCATCCGATACACCTGCACGGGATGCAGTTCTCTGTGACCGGCACCGAAGGCGGGCGTGTTCCCGAATCGGCCTGGTTTCCGGGCAACACTGTGATCGTCGGAGTGGCGCAAGCGCGCGATGTCGAATTCGTCGCACAGTACGAAGGCGACTGGATGCTGCATTGTCACATGCCACACCACATGATGAATCAGATGGTCTCGATGGTGGGGCCGATGGCGATGTCGCACGGCAGCGGTTCGCAAACCGGGCTGAGCATGGAAAACGGCATGGGCATGCTGACCAAAGGCCATGCGCTCAGTGAGGACTTCGGCCCCGGCTTCGGACGCGGCATGGCAATGACGACCGCCGAGCAAAGCGCGTCGCACGCGGTTGGGCAAAAAGCGGCGCTGCCAGTTCCGCTCACCACGCAAGGCGGTTTGTATTCGTGTCCGATGCACCCCGAAGTGAAATCTGACAAAGAGGGCAAGTGTCCGAAGTGTCAGATGACATTGGTGAAACAACAGGCGCAGGAAATCTTTGCCTGTCCGATGCACCCAGAAGTCGTCTCTAACAAAGCTGGTTCTTGTCCGAAGTGTAATATGGCGCTGGTCAAGAAACAGCGCACTGCCGTTGTCTTGTCTGAAGAAGACAAGAAGAAAGTCCCCGGTTACCCGCAAGACGATATGATGATGATGATCGTGGATGATGATGTCGTGAAACCCGAAACCTGGGGACTCGCGCCGGGTTGGACGGCCTCGATGATGGGTATGATGAATCTGGTGCGCGTAATGCCCGAAGACAAGTACAACCAGATCATGGCGATGATCAAAAGCGGGCAGAAAGCTCCGGCGGCAGATCACTCCCATCATCAGGCGGAAATTCCCGCCGATGCGATCAAAGTCACCGTAAGTAAGGATGGCTATACGCCGACCAAACTAACCGTCAAAGCCGGACAGCCGGTAAAGCTCGCGTTCACGCGCACGGATGAGGAAAACTGCGGTGGGACGGTGGTTTTCCCAAAACTGAAAATCAGCGCGAAGCTGCCTGTCGGGCAGACGGTACTGGTCGAGTTGCCTGCACAGGAAAAAGGCGAACTCAGTTTTGCCTGCGGGATGAGCATGCTGAAAGGCACACTGATCGTCGAGTAAACAGACAAAGAATAAACCCAAAGCGGCGCGGTCTGGCCGATTGCGCCGCTTCTTTCATGGAGGTCACTGTTATGACAAAGAGGAACTGCATTCGTATTGCGTTGCTTGCCGTTTGCCTGCTTGGGGGATTGCGCGCGCTCCATTACGTTTCCGCGCAGGAAGGCCACAAACCTGGCAATGCGCATACCAGCGCAAATACGCAAGCTAAGGCCGCTGCCAGTAGCAATAGCGACGCCGAAGCGCGCGCCGTGCTGACGCAATACGCCGCCGCTGTCGAGCGCGGAGACCTGACCGCCATCGAGAAGCTCTGGTCGAAGGATGAAGCTGTGACGGTGATCGAGAACGGACATGCGAATTACGGTTGGGCCGATTACCGCGATCATCATCTCGGGCCTGAATTGAAAGAGATGAAGAACGTCAAGTACTCGCTCACCGACATCAAAGTGAACCTGTCAGGTCACACAGCCTGGGCTACGTTCAAATACACCATTGCTGCTGACCTGAAAGAGCGCCACGTCGAAGGTGGCGGATTGGGTACGGCGGTGCTGCAACACGGCGCGCAGGGCTGGCAGATCGTGCATTGGCATACGAGCAGTCCGCGCCGCGCGCCTGCTCCCAGCCCAGAGAAGAAGAATTGAGATAGCAGGAAAGATGCAAGATGCACGCGCCGCCTTGCATCCCGAGTTTTTCACCTTGTTGGATTTCGCCCTGCGGTTGTTTCAGGCAGTGCTTAACCCGATCACCGAAACACCACCCATTCCAGGAGACATCCCATGTTTAGAATTCATGCCAAGATTACTCTGCGAAGTTGGTTGTCGGTTTTGTTGCTGCCCGTTTTGTTTAACGCGGCATTCGCGCAATCGGCAACTGCCACTTTAACCGGAACCGTAACCGACGAAACCGGCGCTGTCGTAGCCGGCGCCACCGTCGTCGTCACCGATTTGTCAAAGCAGGTTGAGCGACAGACGACCACCAGCAGCGACGGTTTTTTCATCGTGCCGCAATTGCTGCCGAGCCGTTACAAGATCAGGGTGCAGCGCACCGGCTTCGCTACAGCGGAACTGCCCGACGTGGCGCTCAACGTAGGCGATCAGAGTTCGATCAGGATTCAGTTGAAAGTCGCGCAGGTCGGCGAAACGGTCACCATCACCGAAGCCTCGCTGGTCAGCGATGCGCCCGCAGTGGCGACGCTGGTCAATCGCCAGTTCGTAGAGAACCAGCCGCTCAACGGGCGCAGCTTCCAGACGCTGGTAGAGCTTTCGCCTGGCGTCGTAATCACGCCGTCGAATCTGGTCACGCCAGGACAGTTTTCGGTCAACGGGCAGCGCGCGGGATCGAATTACTTCACGGTGGACGGCGTCAGCGCGAATTTCGGTTCGTCGGCCTCAACGACGCTGTATGAAACCGCCGGAGGCGGCGTGCCGTCGTATTCTTCGCAGGGCAGCACGGCCAGTCTGGCCTCAGTGGATGCCGTGCAGGAGTTTTCGATCCAGACTTCGACATACGCGCCGGAATTTGGGCGGCAACCGGGCGCACAGGTCCAGCTTGTCACGCGCTCCGGCACGAACGATTTTCACGGTTCGCTCTTTGAGTACCTGCGCAACGACAAGTTCGACGCCAACAACTTTTTCGCCAATGCCAACAATTTAAAACGTCCGCCGATTCGGCAAAACGATTTTGGCGGCGTGATCGGCGGCCCCGTGCATTTACCGAAATCCCCCTTCGGGCCATTGGCTTATGACGGGCGCAATCGGACGTTCTTTTTCTTCTCGTATGAAGGGGTGCGGCTGCGGACGCCCTTCGTGACCGTGCCGTTGCAGGTTCCTTCGCTCGCCGCGCGGCAAGGTGCGACCGGTGTATTGCGCGACATTCTCAACGCTTTCCCGCTGCCGACGGGCGCGCCTTTGGCTGCAACGCCGAACGCCGCGCCGTATCAGGCCGCGTTCTCCAAACCCTCCACGCTAGATGCCACAAGCTTTCGCATTGACCAGAACTTCGGCCCGAAACTGTCGCTGTTCGGGCGCGTCAACCACGCGCCTTCCGTGACGGACGAACGCGCGCGTTTCTGCGCGGCAAGTTGCGTGGCGCGGCTGGATCATAAAACCGACACCTACACGGCGGGGGCGACCATGACGTTCGGCGCGCACCTCAGCAATGATCTGCGCGTCAATTACAGCAAAGCGGGTGTCAACCAATCGTACTTCATTGACAATTTCGGCGGCGCAATCGTCCCGCCGCAATCGAGCTTGTACCCGTCGTTCACTTCGGGGCCACAGGGATACATTTACATCGAAGTTGATCCATCGGGCGAGAACACCATCAGCGACGGGTTGTTTTCCGATCAAAAACAGCGGCAATTCAATCTCGTCAACAATCTGTCTTACGCGGCGGGCGGGCACGCGCTGAAGTTCGGCGTGGATTACCGCCGCCTCGCGCCCACCGCCAACAGCGGCACGTACCGGCGGAATTTCATCTTTCCGACCATCACGTCGTTGGTGGGCGGCGTTGCGCCGACGGCCTCCCTTGTCGGTATAGACGGGGCGTTGAACCCGATCTATCAAAACTTTTCGGCTTACGCGCAAGACACCTGGCGGACGACCAGCCGGCTGACGCTCACCTACGGCCTGCGTTATGAAGTCAACCCGGCGCCTTCAGAAAAAGACGGACGCGAACCGGTGACGGTGCTGACCCTGAATAACCCGACCAGCCTCGCGCCGCGCGGGACGCGCTTTTACGAAACGACCTTCAATAATTTCTCGCCGCGTGTGGGACTTTCTTATCAGCTTTCACAAAAGCACGGGACGGTCGTGCGCGGCGGCTTCGGCATGTTTTACGATCTGGGTTACAACTTCACCGGGACGGCGTTCAGCGCGACGCTCTATCCGAACGCGCGCACCTTGTCGTTGACCAATCAAACGTTCACAGCTCCCACCGCCGCCGTGCAACCGCCCGCCGTCAGTCCCAATCCGCCCTATCCGCGCATCTTCGCTTATCAACGCGATTTCAAACTGCCTTACACCCTGCAATACAACGTAGCCATCGAGCAGGCCATCGGCGCGAGCAACGTAGTCAAAGCGACTTATGTCGGCGCGAACGGCAGACGCCAGGGACGCGTGACGACGCTCATCAATCCGGGCTTCTTCACGCGCATTGACGCGGTGACGAACGATGCCACGTCGGATTATCACAGCTTGCAGTTGCAGTATCAGCGGCGGCTGTCAAAAGGCTTGCAGTCCCTGGTTTCCTACACCTTTGCCAAATCGCTCGACATCGTGTCTGAAGAGTCGTTTCAGAACCGGCAATCGCCGACGGGCCGCTTCGACCCGAAACAGGATCGCGGCCCGTCGAGCTTCGATCTGCGGCACGCCTTCAATGCGGCGATTAGTTACGCGATTCCTTCACCGTTTGCCGATGGCGCGGGCAAAGCCATCTTCAGCGGCTTCGGCCTTGACACGATTGTGCGCGCGCGTTCTGCCACGCCGGTCAATGTGCTGTCAGGCCGCGATCCATTCGGACTCGGTTTTACAACTGTCTCCCGCCCTGATTTGATCGCAGGCCAACCGCTCTACCTCTATGATTCATCGCTCGCAGGCGGTAGGCGGTTCAATCCGGCGGCTTTTGATGGGACTACGCCCGTTGCGCAAGGACGGCAAGGCACGCTCGGACGCAACGTGTTGCGCGGCTTTTCCGCCAGTCAAGTTGACGTAGCCTTGCGCCGCGATTTCAAACTTGCCGAAGCACTGAAGCTGCAATTCCGCCTGGATGCCTTCAATCTTTTCAACCATGCGAACTTCGCCAATCCCACCGGCATTCTGACGAGCGCAATCTTTGGGCGCGCGACGCAAATGTTGAGCAGCGGGCTGGGCGGCTTGAGTCCGCTCTATCAAATCGGCGGGCCGCGTTCATTGCAACTCGCGCTGAAGCTACAGTTCTGAATAGTTTATTCGATCAAAAGATAGACCGAGAATCTTTCTATTTGGGCAATCCATTAACTGTGGATTGCCGAGGGCCACTTCGTTAGTGAGCCGCAAAACAACTTCGATACTTCAAATGAAATACTCATCATTCAACAATTTACGAAACACCATTTTGGGGGTGCTTTGCACTAGCCTGCTATTGGTAAATTTAAGCGACATCACGTTTGCCCAGGGCAGGGTTTCAATCAATGGGCGCGTGACCGATTCAACGGGCGCGGCAATTAACGATGCGACCGTGACAGTGCGGCAGCTTGGCACGACTTACGAAAGAACAGCCAAAACTGACGCGCGGGGAAACTACCGCCTCAACGATCTGCTACCTGGGGAATATCAGGTGACTGCACGTAGTGAAGGTTTTTCGCTGTCGGCACGAACACTCACGCTTAACGCCGAGCGTAGCCTTGATTTTACGTTGCGGCCTGGGACGCTGGCAGCCGACGTGAGCGTTGTCTCGACGCAGATTGCTGCCACGCTGGAAGAACAAGCTCGTATTCCCGGTAGCATTGACGTTATTGACGCGCGCACACTGGAAATCTCGCGTCCATTCAATTTCAACGAAGCCTTACGCAAAGCGCCAGGCGTGTATACACGTGATGAGGAAGGCTTCGGCCTGCGCCCGTCCATCGGTCTGCGTGGACTTGACCCAAACCGTTCAGCGAAAGTCTTGTTAATGGAAGATGGTGTGCCGCTTGGTCATGCGCCGTATGGTGACACAGACGCTTACTACCATCCGCCGATAGAACGCTACAACGGCATAGAAGTGCTGAAAGGTTCTTCGCAGATTGCCCACGGACCAAACACGCTGGGCGGAGCGATTAATTATCTAACACCCGTTCCACCTAAAACTTTTAGCGGTTCGCTCACCTTGCTCGGTGGCAGTCGCAATTACTTCAACGGCTATGGCAACGTTGGCGTATCGTTTGGTGAAGGGGCTGGTAAAACAGGCATTCTGTTTGACTTTCTTCGCAAGCAGGGTGAGGGCGCGCGCGAGAATATGCGTTTTGGCCTGTATGACGTATTAGTCAAAACTGTGACCAAACTGAATAACAGCGACACGCAAACACTCAGCTTCAAGTTCAATTACTATGGCGAAGATTCAAACGTTCCTTACTCCGGTCTGACACTGGCAGAGTTCGCCGCCAATCCGCGCTTCAACCCATTCCGCAACGATTTCTTTTACGGTGACCGCTTCGGCGGCTCGGTGCTTTACACCAATGCTCTCAGTAGTCGTGCGGTCTTCACCACAACGCTTTATGGCACGAACTTCAAGCGTGATTGGTGGCGCCAATCCAGTAATTCCGATCAGCGTCCGAATCGGCGCGGTTTCAATGGTTGCAACGGACTCGCCGAACTTAACACGTTGTGCGGCAACGAAGGACGGCTGCGCAATTACGACACCTTTGGCGTTGACCCACGCCTGCGGTTGAGCAGTAAGTTGGGCGAGACCGACATCGGCTTTCGCTACCACAAGGAAACGCAAAACCGTATCCAGCAAAACAACAATACCCTTGGCCCCAATGGACGCGCTGGCACGACGGTAGAAGACAATCAGCGGAAAAACAGCGCTGCGTCAGGTTACATCCAACATCGCTTGCTGTTCGGCAAGTTCGCAATTACGCCAGGCGTGCGCATTGAACACGTCAACATCGAACGCACTAACCAACTGGTCACGCCCTTCGTCACAGGCAAGACCAAAATAACGCAAGTCATTCCTGGTGTCGGCGTCGCGTATAGCCCTTCGGCTCGGTTCACACTTTTTGCGGGCGCGCACCGTGGTTTTTCGCCACCGCGACCAGCAGACATCATCAGCGGCACAGGCGGGGTGGTTGAGCTTGATCCCGAACTATCGTGGAATTACGAAGCGGGTTTCCGTTCCCTGCCTGCGCGCGGTTTGCGATTGGGCGCGACCTTCTTCCGGCTAGATTATGAAAACCAGATTGTCCCGGCCAATCTATCGGGTGGGGTCGGTTCGACGCTGACCAGTGCGGGCGAAACGCTGCATCAGGGGCTGGAGTTCGATGGGCGCTGGGATAGTGGGGTGACCTTCAATTCGCCACACAACTTTTACGTGCGGACAGCCTACACCTTCATCGGCTCGGCAGAGTATCGCGGCACGCGCTTCAGCAATATCAGTGGGTTCAGCACAGTCAACATTGCAGGTAACCGGCTGATTTATTCACCGAAGTTTTTAGCGGCAACCACATTCGGCTATTCGCACACAAGCGGCTTTGATGCGTTGATCGAAAACGTCCACACCGGAAAACAGTTCGGTGATGACTTGAACACTATCGAAATTTCGTCAAACGGGCAGCGCGGTTTGATTCCGGCTTACACCATCTGGAACGCGGCGGTTAATTACCGCATCGGCAATCTGGAACGCTATGCGCCGACAGTCTTCGTTGCTGTGAAGAACCTTGCCAACGATACATTTGTTGTTGATCGGCGGCGCGGAATTATGCCTGGCATCCCACGTTTGGTGCAGGTTGGAATCAAGTTCAAATTTTGATTTCACTTGAATCTGGCTAGCGGAAATCTGTTGGAAGCTACTCTTGCGAAAAAATGAGATGAAAGGAACCTTAAAATGAAAAGATCATTGATGATCGTTGTTGTCGGCTTGTGGCTGTTTTCGATTGTCAGCTTTGCCCAAGTGCGCGAACTGGCTTCACCCGCCGGAACTGGCAGCGGCCAACCCAATCTCGCCGTCGCGCCGGATGGCCGCGTTTATCTGAGTTGGATTGAGCGGCTGGGCGAAGGGCGTTTCTCGCTGCGTTTTTCCTCGCTCGAAAAAGAAAAATGGTCAGTGCCGCAAGTCATCGCCGAAGGCTCGAACTGGTTCGTCAATTGGGCGGACTTTCCTTCGATGGTCGTTTTGCCCGATGGCTCGCTCGCGGCGCATTGGCTGGCGAAAAGCGGCGCGGGAACATTCGAGTATGACGTGACGATTGCGCGTTCATTCGACGGCGGAAAAACCTGGGGCAAACCTTTTGTGCCGCACCGCGACGGCGTGAAGGCCGAACACGGCTTCGTTTCGCTCTTCGCGGCGCAAGACGGAAATCTCGCGGCGGTGTGGCTCGACGGACGCGAGATGAAAAGCGACGCTCACGATGCGCATGGCGGCCACGGCCACGGCAATATGACGTTGCGTACGGTCAAGATCAAACGCGATGGCACGTTGATCGAAGAAGCCGTGCTGGATACGCGCGTTTGCGAATGCTGTCAGACTTCGGCGGCGATGACGGCGGACGGGCCGGTCGTTGTTTACCGCGACCGCTCCGATGAAGAGATTCGTGACATTTCCATCGTGCGTTTGCGCGACGGCAAATGGAGCCAGCCCGTTTCCGTCTTCAAGGACAATTGGCAGATCAACGGCTGTCCGGTGAACGGGCCTTCGATTGCAGCCTCCGGTCGCCGCGTCGCCGTGGCGTGGTTCACCGGCGTCAACGACAAGCCGCGCGTGAAGCTGGCCTTTTCCAACGACGCGGGCGCGAGCTTTGGCGAACCGATCACAGTGGATGACGGCAATCCGGCAGGGCGCGTTGAAGCGCTGATGCTCGCCGACGGCAGCGCGCTGGTGTGCTGGTTGGAAAAGCTGCCCGGCGGCGGCGAAGTGCGTATGCGGCGCATCAAGCCAGATGGCAAGTTCGATGCGGCGATCACGGTCTCGGCCACTGGCGCGGCACGTTCCAACGGGTTCCCGCAAATGGCGCGCACCGGCAATACGCTGGTCTTTGCGTGGACGGGGCCGAAGGTGATGACGGCGACGATGAAGCTTGCTGGCGAGCAGTAAAACCTCGTAGCAGGCTGCCTTGCCGGGTCGGCGCTGATTCGGTTGACTGCTGTAGTGCTGACTATTTTGTCCGGGCCTTCAACGGTCGGCACATCGTTGGCCCGGCAAGGCAGCCTGCAATGATGGTGGTTGTTGGTTCTCAAAAGATGCGAGGCACATTTATGAATGACCATTCGCAGACTGACCGCACACGAGTGCGTGGCGTTGAGCCGAGTTCAATTGACCCTGTCTGCGGGATCACGATTACGCCAGAGCGTACTGCATTCAGCCACGAACACGAGGGCGTGACATGTTACCTTTGCAGCTTACCTTGTCTGCACCAATTCAGAGCCGCCCCCCAGGCTTTTTTGAAACAAGCGCCGCCGCAAATTGCGCACGGCAAAAAATCGTGAGCCATAAGCCCGGAAGGAGGGCACGATGAATGAAGCAATGAAGACGGCTGATTCAAGCGAACCTTCCCCCATATCAGTAGCAACGACCGCCATTGACCGCGTTTGCGGCATGACGGTCACAGCCCAGCGGGCGGCGGGCAGCTACGAATACGAGGGCGTGACGTATTACTTTTGCAGCACGGACTGCCTGAATAAATTCAAAGCCAATCCGCAGGCGTATCTGAACCAACCGCCGCAACCGATGACGCACCAGCATACGTCGCAACCAATTCAACTTGTGAGCAAAGCAAATGCGCTTCCGGTGATGACGCCATCACCAACCGTGCAAGCTGTTACGCAGACGGCGGCTGAGGCAGGCGCGAAGTACATTTGCCCGATGGATGCGGACGTGGTTTCAGACAAGCCGGGCGCGTGTCCGAAGTGCGGGATGGCGCTTGAACCGGAAATGCCCGCCGCGCCGCTGACAAAGATTGAATACACCTGCCCGATGCACCCGGAGATCGTGCGCGAAGAGCCGGGCAACTGTCCGATCTGTGGCATGGCGCTCGAACCGCGCACGGTCACGCTGGAGGAATCGGCCAATCCCGAATTGACCGATATGACGCGGCGGTTCTGGTGGAGCGCGGCGCTCAGCCTGCCCGTCTTTCTGCTGGCAATGTCGGAGATGATTCCGGGACAGCCCGTGCAGCACGCGCTCGCGCCGCGCCTCATCAACTGGGTGCAATTTCTGTTGGCGACGCCGGTCGTGCTATGGGGCGGCTGGCCGTTCTTCCAACGTGGCTGGGCATCGGTCGTTAATCGCAGCCCGAATATGTTCACGCTCATCGCCATCGGCACGGGCGCGGCGTATTTCTTCAGCGTCTTCGCGCTATTTTTCCCCGGCGTGTTTCCCGCTTCATTTCGCGGACACGGCGGCGAAGTCGCGGTTTACTTTGAAGCGGCGGCAGTCATCACGGCGCTCGTGCTGCTCGGTCAGGTGCTGGAGCTAAGGGCGCGCAGTCAGACCAGTAGCGCAATAAAAATGCTGCTCGGCCTTGCGCCGAAGACGGCGCGCATCCTGCGCGGCGACGGCAAGGAAGAAGACATCGCGCTCGATCAGGTCCATCCGGGCGATTTGCTGCGCGTGCGTCCAGGCGAAAAGGTTCCGGTGGATGGCGTCGTCACCGAAGGCGCGAGCAACGTAGATGAATCAATGGTCACAGGCGAACCACTTCCGGTTGAGAAAGCAACGGGCAGCAAAGTCACTGGCGGCACGGTCAACGGTACGGGCGGCTTCGTGATGAAAGCGGAGCGCGTCGGCAGCGATACGCTGCTCGCGCAGATTGTGCGCATGGTTGGCGAAGCACAACGCAGCCGCGCGCCGATTCAGCGGCTGGCTGATCTGGTCTCGTCGTGGTTCGTTCCATTGGTCGTGCTGATTGCCATCATTACGTTCATCGCATGGGCGGTTGCTGGGCCGGAGCCGCGTTATGTCTACGCCATCGTGAATGCGGTCGCGGTGTTGATTATTGCCTGTCCGTGCGCGCTCGGCTTGGCTACACCGATGAGCATTATGGTTGGCACGGGGCGCGGTGCGACGGCGGGCGTGCTAGTGAAAAACGCCGAAGCCCTCGAAGTGATGGAGAAGGTGGATACACTCGTGGTGGATAAGACCGGCACGCTGACCGAAGGAAAACCGAAGCTGGTGACAACGGTTGCTGCCGAAGGCTTTGAAGAGGCGCAGTTGCTGCGATTGGCGGCCAGCCTGGAACGCGCGAGCGAGCATCCACTGGCGGCGGCGATTGTTGCGGGTGCGCAGGAGCGGAACATTGAATTGCTCAATGCGGATGGCTTTCAATCCATCACAGGCAAGGGCGTTACCGGCAGCGTTGATAAGCAATCTGTCGCGCTCGGCAATCAAAAGCTGATCGAACAACTCGGCGTCGCAATGGATGCCAAACTGAGCGAACAGGCTGATGCGCTGCGCGGCGAAGGCCAGACGGTGATGCTGATGGCGGTTGACAGTCGCCTTGCCGGGCTGCTCGGCGTAGCCGACCCGAAAAAAGAATCGGCGCGTGAAGCGATTGCGCAATTGCGCGCAGAAAGCCTTCATATGGTGATGCTCACCGGCGACAACCAACGAACGGCGCAAGCCGTCGCACGCCAACTCGGACTGGATGCGGTCTTTGCCGAAGTGCTGCCCGATCAAAAGGCGGATGTCGTGAGGCGGCTTCAAGCAGAAAAGAAAGTGGTGGCGATGGCGGGCGATGGCATTAACGACGCGCCGGCGCTGGCACAGGCGCAGGTCGGCATTGCGATGGGTACGGGGACGGATGTGGCGATGGAAAGCGCCGGGATGACGCTGGTCAAAGGCGACCTGCGCGGCATCGTGCGCGCGCGCCGCTTGAGCAAAGCCGTGATGAGCAACATCCGGCAGAATCTTTTCTTCGCGTTCATCTACAACGTACTGGGCGTGCCGATTGCGGCGGGCGTGTTGTATCCGATCTTCGGTTTGCTGCTCAGTCCGATGATTGCGAGCGCGGCGATGACCTTCAGTTCCGTCTCAGTCATTGCCAATGCGCTCAGGTTGCGTAGATTGTCTCTTTGAATGGAGAATCAAATGAAACTCAAACACTGTTGGACTTTGTTCGTACTTGCTTCGTTAATTCCTGCGCTGGCGGCGCGCGTCGGAGCGCAATCCGCGCAAAGTGCGAACGGCAAAGTAAAACTGCTCCGCGTGCCGAACGGCGGACTGCAACCGCAAACCGTGATGGACGAACGCGGCGCGCTACATCTGATTTATTTCGCGGGCGAGCCGGGCGGCGGCGATGTTTATTACGTGCGGCGCGACACAGGCAAGACGGAGTTCACCATACCGTTGCGCGTCAACAGCGAGCCGAATACGGCAGTCGCTGCTGGCA
This sequence comes from Acidobacteriota bacterium, assembly GCA_016789605.1. Classification (GTDB taxonomy): domain Bacteria; phylum Acidobacteriota; class Blastocatellia; order RBC074; family RBC074; genus RBC074. The sequence goes on along the minus strand of JAEUQO010000012.1, from coordinate 178 downwards.
CAATTCGCGGTGCGCAGCTCGCCGTTGGCAAGAATGTGCGCGTACACGTCGCCTGGAACGGCCCGCACAAACCCGGCGGCCACGAAGCGCCGATGTTCTATACGCGAATGAACGATGCGCGCACGGCTTTTGAGCCGCAACGCAACGTGATGCAATTCTCTGGCGGATTGGACGGCGG
>JAEUQO010000004.1 GCA_016789605.1 Acidobacteriota bacterium | reverse complement strand
ACCATGCGAATGCGCGCCCAACTGTAGGGAATTTTCGTGCTGAAGGTATACGGAACCTGATCGAAGTCTACCCACTGATGGGCGTTGAATTCGGTCGCCTGATACACGTGCGGCAACTTGCCCGGTTTGCCAAGTCCGCGGTACGGCAATTCGTAAACGGGCTTGAGCGTGCGTTGGCGATTCAGGTCCACCGCTGCGCCTGCTTCGAGCAACAAACACTTCGCGCCTTTTTGCGTCAGGATGTATGCCGCCATCCCGCCCGAAGCGCCTGAGCCGACAATCAGCACATCGTATTCTTTGGTTTCTTTTTCCATGGATACTTCCAGCGTTTGCCCAAGGCTTACTCAAATTGGCCCTTTGCTAGGGTCAAGGAAATTTGCCCCGCGTGATGCGAGGTGTGAAAGAGGACATGAGAAAACAACCGCATTTTTGACACGGTGCCAAAAAACGGCGTGTGTACCGGGTCAAGCCACGCTGAATCGGGGGAGTCTGCGACCAGCGTTTTCAGCATCGCGTACCCTTGTGCGACGTATTGGTGACTAATTTCCAGATCGAATTGCTGTCCGATGTCTTGCTGTTCCATCGTCGAATTTTGCACGTCGGTTGGGATGCCAAAGAAGAACCCAAACAGGTTCATGGTTTCTCCGATGTGACGATAGATGAACCCAATCGAAGCCGTCTGTCGGTTCAGACGCAACGCCGAATTTTCATCTGTAATTCTGTCAAAAGCATAGGAGCAGGTGAGTTTGTTCTGCGCCAACATTTCCAGCAGGAGTTCTTTCTGCATGCAGTGTCATCCTCGTGAGTGACTTGAGTTCAAGCGATGCGCTTGATGGACGCGACCGTCTCAAATTCTTCTTCTGGCGCATGCGCCCTCAATAATTCAATGGCTCCGTAGCCCCAAGACACTGCGCCAAAGGCGACATTGGCCTTGTGGGCGGCTTCCAGATCGGGCACTTGGTCGCCGATGTAGATGGCTTCGTGCGCTGCAATCCCCGTCGTTTTGAGCACCTTGCGAATACGAGACGGTTTGCCAAACATGGACATGCCGCACTCACACTGACGAAACAGCTTCATCCGTGCAGGCCCCAAAATCTGGCTGATGTTGTCATAGGAATTGGCCGTCACAATGCCTAATGTTACGCCTTGTTCGGTCAGGTGTCGCAACGTGTCTTCCACCTGATCAAACAGGGTAATGCCAGCTGTGTTTTGCTTCATTAACTTGATAAAACTGCGGGCGACAAACGGAAGCTTCCATTTCGGCATTCCTACCAATTCCATCATCTGCCGGGGAGTGTAATGCCTGTAGCTTTGCGCCAATTCGGGTTCGATACCCTTGAAGCCGTGTTTGTCAGCTAGCTGATTGAACACTTGCAGGAAGAAAGGATACGAATCCGCCAACGTCCCATCGAAATCAAAAATCGCCAACCGGTACTTCATTTTGTGCGTTATGTAGTTTGAGTCAGCCCGATTCTTTAGGGCTATTCCTGATCGTAATATTTGCCCGGTTCTTTTGTGTTGCCGTCAGCCAGATCACACAAACGACGAAACCCGGCCATCATTGCCAGCCAACCGCCTTCGCCCATGGTTTCAATCACTTTTTGTTTGACGGCGGAACGATCTACCAACTTTTCCTGTTGGAGCAGAAAAACAATATCATCCAGGTCTTTTTGCCGCCCGGCGTTGAACTTCAGAATCGCCAACCATTTCGGTGTGACCACGCGCAACCCGTTGGGCAAACGAATCGCTTCCTGCAACGCGCTTCGGTATAACTCTCGATACCCATCGCTCAATACTCAACGGAGGTTGCGGCGTCAGCGATAAATGATTCGACGCAATATGTAGTCGAGCAAATGTTGTTCAGGATTTAGAACCCAGAAGCGCCTGCCACCACTAGTTTCCAGATTTCTTTTACTTCTTTTCTGTCTCACCCTTTGCGCTTTGCTGAACTGAAGTGAAAATTAGACCCGTGATTATATTATGGAGCTTTACACCATTTTCAGATACCGCCCATTTATAATCCCCATTTGGAAGCTTTTCATAGCTTGAAAGTAACCCCGCATCTTTCAGTATACTCAGATTGCCATCAGTCACCTCTTCGCCCTCATATCTAATTTGCTCTCGCTTCTTTCCGATGATCAAGAAGAGTTGTAGTTGTTGACCGTTGAGTTCCTTCAGGGCGCGTAAGGTAGGGTCAAGATTTACATTCTTCGCAATATCTCTAAGCTTCACCTCAAAAGATCCGATTTTGAGAGCTTCTGCATTATTGAGAAAATCGAATAACTGCCCCCTTACAAAAAACAGCCAAATTACTAATGCCAGCCCAATGATGAGCGTGGCAATTGGGCGACTGCCGTGCTCAATTAAGGCAAGTAGGATTTCCGGTTTTCCATTTTGCTCATCAGCCTTACCTTTTGAGTCGTTCTTTAGCCTATTTTCTTCAGGCATAACTCCTCCATTAGCCTAAAAATTTGTTGATGCCTGGCAACTTCCTAGACGAGTATTCATATTCGTTACAACGCTCCTTTGCGGGCCTGCTCCGCCAGATACTCCGACGCGCGCATGGCCAGTGCCAGAATCGTCAGTGTCGGATTCTGCGTGCCACCGGTGACGAAGCTGCTGCCGTCCATCACGAACAGATTTTTCACGTCGTGGCTTTGGTTCCATTTGTTCAGCACGCTGGTTTTCGGATTGTCGCCCATCCGGCAGGTGCCGAGTTCGTGGATGCTGTAACCGGGCGGGTGCATCTTGTCGTTGGCGTTCAGGACGTCAAAGCCTGCGTCTTTGAACACCTGACTGATCGTGTCCACGGCGTGTTTGGCCATGTTGAATTCGTTGTCGGTGTAACGGCATTGGAAGTTCAGTACCGGAATGCCCCAGGCGTCTTTGGCGGTCGGATCAAGCTTCACGATGTTTTCAAAACGCGGCAGCACTTCGCCCATGATCGTCGTGCCGATGCCTGCGCCGCGATGGACTTTGAGTTGTTCGTCCAACTCCGCGCCCCACGAAGGAAAGTATTTCGCGTCAGGCGTCGCGCCCGGATACAGGTCGCAGGCATAGCCGCGCAAGAAGTTTTTCTCTTTAGTTTTCAGATTGCTGAAACGCGGAATGTAGCCTGCGCTGCCCAGCAAGCCGCGCGGCGCTTTGCCGTTTTTGGCTTCGGGCATGACGCCCATCACGCCGTTAGAGATGTAAAACTGATCGTGCAAGTAATGTCCCAGCACACCGCTGGAATTGGCGATTTTGGAATTGAGCAAAATGCGCGTGCTTTCCAAACACGACGCGCCCAGCACGACGACTTTGGCTTTGGCGTGAAGCTCGCGCCCCGATTGGCGATCCACAAAACTGACGCCGTTGGCTTTGCCGGTGGTCTTGTCGGTGGTCACGGCACGCACGACGGCATTTGGCACGATGGTCAGATTTCCCGTGGCTTGCGCGGCGGGCAGCAGCAAGTTGAACGAACTGGCGAACTGGCCATCGCCGAGCGAACGGCGAATCTTGGTCACGGTGATGCCGCGCGATTTACCGGCAGTGCCGATGCGTTCGAGCGCCGCGCCGTCGGGCGATTTGTCTTCGATAAACCGGCTGTCGGGCAATTGCGCCAAACCTTCTTTGCGCCCGCTGACGCGAAAGATGGGGTCTACACGGTCGTAAAACGGCGCAAGCTCTGCGTAACTGAGCGGCCAGTTGTCGCCGAATCCATCGTGGTCTTTGGCTTTGAATTCGTAATCGCTCAGCCGATAGGACATGCGCGCCCAGAACAGCGATTTGCCGCCAACCATCCGCACGCGTACCCAGTTGTACGGCGATTTCGGATCGTGCGTATAGGGAACCTGTTGTTCATCCACCCACTGGTTGGCGTTGAATTCGTTGGCTTGCACAACGTGCGACAGCTTGCCCGGTTTGCCAAAGCCGCGATACGGCAATTCGTACACCGGTTTCATCGTGCGCTGGCGTTGAAAATCTACCAGCGCGCCCGCTTCGAGCAACAAACACTTCAAGCCTTTTTGCGTCAGAATGTACGCCGCCATACCGCCCGAAGCGCCAGAGCCAACGATAAGTACGTCGTAGATGGTTTCTGCCATTTAGTCACCAGAACATTTGCCATTTCCCAATTGTCATTTTTCATTTGTCATTTTCTAGCACAGCGCGCAGCTGCGCAGGCAATGACAAATAACAAATGGGAAATGATAAATGGAAAATGAAGGGGTTAATCAATCGGATACCAATATTGGCCCAAGCCGCTGCCGCCGCGTCGTCCGCCGCTGGAAGCCGCCAGGGCGTATTCGCGCGAATTGATCGTCGCGGTGCGCACGTCCTGTTTGGCTTCGCGCAAAAAGCGGGCGAACGGATCCGCCGGAGGT
>JAEUQO010000481.1 GCA_016789605.1 Acidobacteriota bacterium | reverse complement strand
GGCGAGCGGCGCTTTGGCGCTTGGCAGTTGACGGCCTCCTACGTCTGGTCGAAATCGCTCGGCAGACTGCATTACCGGCAGATTTTCAGCCAGACGCAAACGACACCACAGAACAACTACGACCTGAGCGATACGAAGACGCTGTTGCCGTTTGATCAGCCGCATATGGTCAACATTCTGAACTCGTTTGATCTGCCGTTTGGCCGCGGCCGCAAGTTCCTGGGAGCGAGCAATCGCGCTGTGGATCTTGCAGTGGGTGGCTGGTCAATTGGCGCTATCAACCGCTATGCCTCGGGCGGCCCGCTTGACATCGTGGCGCCGAATACCTTGAACGCCGGTACGCTGTTTACTCAATACAAGAAGGCGAATTTGACCGGCGTGCAAATTCGCACCGGAGTTGACCGCAAAACGCTCGATCCAAACAACCCGTCCGTCCGCTGGTTCAGTTGCACGCCGGAAGCCGTGGCAAACCGCCCCGGCCAGTTCCAGTGTGCCGCGAACTCGACCCCGTTCAGCATCCCCGGCGAGTTCCAGTTTGGGACCGCAGCGCAGTTCATTAGCTCCTTCCGGCAAACGCCAGTCTTCACCGAAAACATCTCGATTGTGAAACGGTTCAACATCACGGGAGAAGGTCGCGTGAAGTTTATTTATCGCGCTGACATCTTCAATCTGTTCAATCGAACCAACTTCGGTGTGAACGGTACGATTGGCAACGCCGACTTCGGAAAGGCAACCGGCCCACAACAGGGCGCACGTATTATCACTATGGGTGGGCGGCTGGAGTTCTAGGTGAGCCCGACCACCACGTAGTGGCGCCATATTGCTCGTAGAAGATCAACTTCTAACGATTGTCCAATTTTCAAACTCTTTGGGCTGGCGCGTCAGCGCGTCAGCCCATTTTTACATCCGCAAGCAGATTCGCCAGCGCAGCAATGCAATGGCTGCATAAGACCGAATCACGACAGGAGACCACGCCCGCAATGTATATCCATGTGCCCCCTCGACAAGCGACCAACTCTCTGTCTGGAACCAAGAGAAATTCCGGAAGTTCTGTTTCACGCCGCTCAGGTTTGCACCTGCCGTCATTTCCGTTGGTTCCCTGCCTGTTGTCGCTGTCACTTCTGCTTTTTACGGCCTGCAACAAAGCCTCCGAAAAAAGTGCGGAACAGCGCGCCTATACCGCCCAGGAATCGCTGGCCAAAATGCACCTGAGCGAGGATTTCAATGTCGAAGTCTTCCTCAACGAACCGCAGGTGATGTCGCCGGTCGAAATGGTCTTTGACGAAAACGGACGTATCTATGTCGCGGAAATGCTGGATTACCCGGATGATCCGCCGCCGGGCAAACCGGTGCGCTCGCGCATCAAGTTGCTCGAAGACAACGACGGCGACGGCAAATACGAGCGCGTGGTCGTTTTTGCCGACCAAGTCTTGCAAGTCAGCGGCCTGTTGCCGTGGAAGGGCGGTTTGATCGTCACCAGCGCGCCGGACATTTTCTGGATGAAAGACAATGACGGCGACGGCAAAGCCGATATACGCCAGGTGCTTTACACAGGCTTTCCCAAGGTCAACCCCGAAGCGCGCATCACCAATCCGCGCTATGGCATTGATAATTGGATTTACGCTTCGAACAACGGTCGCGAAGGCCGCATCACCTCGCCTGCGCATCCCGAACGCAGTCCGATTCTGGTGCGCGGCACTGACTTTCGCTTTCATATGGTGCGCGACGTCGCCGAACCAAGCGCGGGTGTGGCGCAATTCGGCCTGACGTTTGACGACTGGGGCAACGAATTCATCACCGAAAACACAACGCACCTGCGCCATGTGATCTTGCCGATGCATTACATCGCGCGTGCGCCACTGCTCGAAGTTCCCTCTTTCGCCTTGAACATCTACGAAAACGGAAAAGTCCCGGCACAGATTTTCCCGCTGACTGGTCCGCAAGAATGGCGCAAACAACGCACGGCATTGCGCCAACAGCGTTATGACGAACAAGGGTTGAACCGCATTGAACGGCTGAGTGGGTATTTCAGCGGCGCCAGCGGCGGCACGGTCTACACCGGTGATGCTTGGCCCACCGACTATCGCGGCAGCATTTTCACCGGTGAGGTCAGTGCCAACCTGATTCATCGTGATGTAATCACGCCGGACGGCGTAACCTTTAAGGCCGCGCGCGCCCAAGAAGGCACAGAGTTTCTCGCGTCAGAAGATCAGTGGTTCCGCCCCTGCAATTTCGCCAATGCGCCGGACGGTAATCTGTATTTCATGGACGTGTATCGGTTGTTTATCGAAACGCCCGAATCCATCCCCGAAGAAATCAAGAAAGGCATGGATTTTTATGCGGGCGACACGATGGGCCGCATCTACAAACTGACGGCCAAGAATCCACGGCAAACCCGTTCGCTTAAACCGAAGTTGGGAACAGCTTCTGTCGAAGAGTTGGTCGCAACCTTGGCGCACGAAAACGGCTGGCATCGCACCACGGCACAGCGGCTGCTGGTCGAACGGCAAGAAAAATCCGCCGTCCCATTGCTCAAGAAACTATTTGCCGAAACGGCTTCTCCGCTGGGCAAAATTCATGCCTTATGGACGCTGGAAGGTTTGTCTGCGCTGGAAGAATCGCTGGTCTTGCAGGCGCTGAAAGATGCGCATCCGCGCGTGCGCGAACACGCCGTGCGTCTGACAGAAATGTTCGCGCGTTCAAACACAGCACAAACCGCACTGCTGGCAATGGCCAATGACGCCGACGCGCGCGTGCAATTTCAAACGGCGCTCAGTCTGGGGCAAAACAAAACTCCGGCGGCAATGGATCGGCTGGCAGATTTGGCGATGAAACAGGCTGACAACCAGTGGTTTCGCCTGGCAGTTTTGAGTTCGGTCAACGATGCAGCCGCACAGTTTTTCGCGTTGTTGCGCAAAAAGAATGCGCAATTCGAAAACGATCCGCTCTTTGCCCAACTCGCCGCACTCATCGGCAGCAAACACGATGCGCAAGAATTGGCTGGTTTGTTCAAACTGTTGCCGTCGTTGCCCAAACCGGAACCTGTGCTGACTGGTTTGAGCAAAGGCTTGAAACTGGCAGACGTCAAAAACATTCGCGTTCCCAATGCTGAGGCGACGCTCGCCGGATTGCTGGCCAGCGACAACGAAGCAGTGCAAAAAGCGGCGTGGGAAACGGCGCGCTTCTTTGAGCTGAAAGGTCTGGTGCAAAAGGCGCTCGCCGATGCGCAAAACGCCAGCCTGCCGGTTAAAACGCGCGTCACCGCCGTACGCGCATTGCGTGGCGGACAATACGCCGTCGTCGCGCCGATCTTGCAAAAACTGCTTGCGGACCAAAACGAAGCCGAGTTGCAATCCGCCGCTGTCGAATCTCTCGCGGCTTTTGACGATCCGGGAATCGCCGCCAACTTGCTAAGCAACTGGCAAAAGTTCTCGCCGGAAATTCGGCAAAAGGTGCTGGCTGCGCTGCTGGGTGAGCGCGAACGCATGAAGGTGTTACTCAAAGCGTTGGAAGATGGCCAGATAGAACGCACGATGGCAGATCCCGCCATGCAGGCCAAGCTGTATGACCACCCAGACCAGGAAGTCGTCAAACGCGCCCGTCAGTTTTTCAAACAGGAGGACGACGAACGCGCCGCCATCGTCGCCAGTTACAACGACGCGCTAAAGCTGACAGGCGACGTCAATCGCGGACGCGATTTGTTTGCGTCTACTTGCGCCAAATGCCACGTGCCGCAAGCCGGTCGTCCGCGCATTGGCGCAGACCTTTCTGGCATCAACAACAAAACCAAGGAAGAGTTGTTGAATTCGATTTTGAATCCGAGCGCGGCCATCGAAGCCCGCTTCGTCAACTACATCGTGACGACCAAAGACGGCAAAATCGAAGACGGGATATTGGCCAACGAAACGCCCGGCGCGGTCACGTTGCGTAATGGAGATCGCGACGTAACCATCTTGCGCAAGAATATTGCGGAGATTCGCGCGTCAGCGATTTCGCTCATGCCCGAAGGCTACGAAAAATCCCTGACGAAACAACAAATTGCCGACATCATTTCGTATTTGCGTGGCGGACTGTGATTGCTGGCAGGAAATCAGGCAGGTCGAAAACACGCAGCAAAACGCTATAGCGAAAAAAAAGGAAGGTGGAACCCGCCCCACACGAGTTCCACCTACTGATGAGCGAGAACGGGCACAGCCCTTCGCTCTGAAAGCAATTGCGCTTATGCGTCTGTCACGTGACTCTCGCACAAACGCTGCTTCCATCTGATAAGCTCGCAAACAACTCTGTCTGCGAACCTCACAACTTCATCTTTACAGGCAGGAATGTACCAGCGGTGAGCGGCAGCGCCTATAGGTAAATCTACGTGATTTGAGAAGCAAGAGTTGCCCCAGCCGCATTACTGATCCAGGGGCACGATGCCACGTTTGACGGCAAAGCGAATCAGGTCAGCTTGTGTCTGCAAGTTCAGTTTGCGCATCAAGTTTGCGCGATGGCCTTCGGCGGTGCGTGGGCTGATGAACAACCGCTCAGCGATTTCGGCGCTGGTGCGTCCTTCCGCAACCAATTGCAAGACTTCGCGTTCGCGGTCGGTTAGTAATTCATACGGGTCTTCTGGCACAGACTCTACCTGACGCATGTAAAGTTCCAGCGCCCGTTCGGACAGCGGCGGGCTGAGATAGCGACGCCCCGCCGCCACTTCGCGCACCGCTTGAATCAAGTCAGCCGCTTGCGAGTCTTTCAAGACATATCCCAACGCGCCGTTTTTCAACGCTTCAAAGACGTAGGCGTCATTCGTATACATCGAAAGAATGATGATGCGCGTGCGCGGCAAACTTTTGCTCACCTGGCGGGCAACTTCCAAACCGTTTAACCCTGGCATCATCACGTCTGTGATCAACACATCCGGTTTTAGCCGTTCAGCCAACCGAACGGCTTCCAACCCATCGCCGGCTTCGCCTACCAATTCA
>JAEUQO010000060.1 GCA_016789605.1 Acidobacteriota bacterium | reverse complement strand
GTTTGCGTGGGCATCACGCCGTTCAACTTCCCGGCGATGGTGCCGCTGTGGATGTTTCCGATTGCGATTGTGTGCGGCAATACGTTCATTTTGAAACCTTCGCCCAAAGTGCCGCTGACGCCGTTGCGCCTGGCCGAATTGTTGGCCGAAGCCGGTTTGCCCAAAGGTGTCTTTAACGTCGTGCACGGTGGACGCCAGACCGTTGACGCGTTGTTGACGCATCCAGATGTCGCCGCCATCAGCTTTGTCGGTTCGACGCCGGTCGCCAAATACATCTACGAGGTCGGCACCGCCAATGGCAAACGCGTGCAAGCGGCAGGCGGCGCAAAAAACTACCTGCTGGTGATGCCCGACGCGGATTTCGACGCCGCAACCAATCAGATCATGGGCGCGGCATTTGGATGCAGCGGTCAGCGTTGCATGGCGGGCAGCATCGCCGTCGCCGTTGGCAAAGCGGGCGACCCGCTGCTCGAACGATTGCACGATACTGCGGTGAAAATGAAAGTCGGCCCGACGGATACCAATCCGACAGTGGATATGGGGCCGGTGATTGATGCTACGGCGCGTGACCGCATTCGCCGTTACATTGAGCTGGGCGTGCAAGAAGGCGCAACGCTCAACACCGATGGACGCAGCGTGACACCACTCGAACCGACGGAAGGCTTTTTTGTCGGCCCGACGATTTTCGATCACGTGAAACCGCAAATGCAGATTGCGCGCGATGAAATTTTCGGCCCGGTCTTGTCAGTGATGCGCATGGAAGATTTGAGCGACGCCATTGCCCAGGCCAACCAATCGCAATATGGCAATGGCGCGGTGATTTTTACGCGTGACGGTGGTGCGGCGCGCACATTTGCGCGTTATGCCAATTGCGGCATGATCGGCGTTAACGTCGGCGTGCCAGCGCCGATGGCAATTTTCCCCTTCACTGGATGGAACCAGTCGTTCTTTGGCGATTTGCACATTCAGGGCACCGAAGGCTTTCACTTTTACACGCACAACAAGGTCGTTCTCAGTCGTTGGGACGGTCCGGGAAAACGGGTTCTCGGCTGGTAAAAAAGGCTTCTGAAGAAAGCGAAAAACAGAATACGGAACAAACGGAAATAACGGAATGAACGGAAATTTTTGCATACAGCTTTCCGTCTGTTCCGTTATTTCCGTTTGTTCCGTATTCTCTTCCGGTAATGAAAATCATTCCTCTTGGTACCAGTTCTGGTAAACCTACGTTGCACCGCAATGTCAGCGCCCTGGCCGTTGTCGGCGAAGGCGAGTGGTGGTTGTTTGATTGCGGCGAAGGCACGCAAATGCAGATTGCGCGCGCCGGGTTGTCGCCGCAAAAATTGGTAGGCATTTTTATTTCGCATTTGCACGGCGATCATTTCAACGGCTTGCCGGGCTTGCTGTCTTCGATGGCGTTGGACAACCGCCAAAAAGAACTGACGCTGGTTGGCCCCACAGGCATTCGGGAATATCTGGATTTGCTTTCCAAGCTGAAAATCTGCCACGTCAATTATCCGCTCAAGCTGCACGAATTCGACGCCTATCATTTCAAGGAACGCACCGAAGAGCGCGTCTATGAATCGCCGCGTTTCACAGTGGCGACGCGTCCGCTCGATCACCGCATTTTTGCGCTGGGCTTTCGCCTGGAAGAGAAAATGAAACCCGGCCGCTTCGATCTGGAAAAAGCCCAGGCGTTGGGCATTCCTGCCGGGCCGCTCTATGGTCAATTGCAAGCAGGCAAAGCCATCTCGCTGGCAGATGGCCGCGTCATCGAGCCTGCCGAAGTGTTGGGGCCGCCGCGCCCCGGCAAGATTGTGAGTTATTGTCTGGACACGCGGCCTTGTGACAACGCGGTGATTTTGTCGCGCAACGCCGACTGGCTGATTCACGAAGCGACCTTCACCGAAGATCATCTGGAAGAATCGCATCATTTCGGGCATTCGACAGCGATACAAGCCGCTGAAATTGCGCGCGCCGCCGACGCCAAACGGTTGCTGATCACACATTTCAGCTCGCGCTATGGCGATACGCGGTCGTTGCTCGAAGAGGCGCGCACGGTCTTTTCCGCAACCGTTGCCGCAGAAGATTTGCAGGAATTGGAAGTCTGACGGTGGCCGCATTGCCGGGTCACCAAACCTTGCCGTCATTTGCATCGCATCAACCATCAACCCAAATTGCCAGGAGCTTGCTATGACTGATTTCAAACGCCGCAAGTTTTTACGAGATTCCGCCGCCGGTCTGACTGGCGCAGGGCTCGCCTCATTTACCGCCAATGCCGCTTCGCAAAATCAGGTGGCAGGCGCCAACCGTCGGCTGCGCGTGGGGCTGATTGGCTGTGGCGGGCAAGGCACCTCAGACCTGCGCGCGATGTTGCGTGCAGGCAATGTCGAATGTGTGGCGCTTTGCGATGTAGACGACGAGCAAACCGCCAAAACCCGTCAATTGGTCGAAACGCAGTTCAAACAGAAACCGGATTTGTTTGCGCGGGACTTTCGCCGGGTGCTCGACCGCAAAGACATTGACCTGGTGATTGTCGGCACGCCAGATCACTGGCACGCGTTGCCCACGGTGATGGCCTGTCAGGCAGGCAAAGATGTCTATGTCGAAAAACCGCTGAGCCTGACCATCGCCGAAGGCCGCGTGATGGTGGATGTTGCGCGGCGGTACAACCGCGTGGTGCAAATGGGCACGCAACAGCGCAGTTCGACTCATTACGCTGAAGCCGTCGAATATTTGCGCAGCGGCAAATTGGGCCAGATTCGCCTGGTCAAAACCTGGGCTTATCAGGACTGGATGGGGAACATTCCCAAAGTCCCTGACGAAGCGCCGCCAGCAACCGTGGATTACGATTTCTGGTTGGGCCCAGCGCCGAAACGGCCTTTCAATCGCAATCGCTTCCATTTCAACTTCCGCTGGTATTACGACTATTCGGGCGGACTCATGACGGATTGGGGGGCGCATATGATTGACGTCGCCAATTGGGGAATGGGCGTCAAAGCGCCGCGCGCCGCCATGTCGGTCGGCGGCAAATTCGGCTTTCCTGACGATGCGGAAGAAACGCCTGACACGCAACAGGCGCTTTGGGAATTCGACAATTACACGATGGTTTGGGAACACGCCACCGCCATTGGGCAAGGGCCTTATATGCGCGACCACGGCGTCGCCTTTCACGGCAACAATGGCGTGCTGGTGGTGGATCGCGGCGGCTGGGAAGTGTTGCCTGAAACCGAAACCAAGAAGCGCAAGAAAGTTTACCGCATGGCCGGTGAACCGCGCCGCGGCGGCGGCGGCGAAGACATGCATTTCAATCACGTGAAAAACTTTTTGGATTGTGTCGAATCGCGCAAACGGCCCAATTCTGATATCGAAATCGGCCACAATTCCATGATCGCCTGTCACCTGGCCAACATCGCGTTTCGCGCCAAACGCCGGGTCAATTGGGATGTCGAAAACGAAAAAGTCATCGGCGATCCCGAAGCGCAGAAACTGGTATCCAAAGAATACCGCACGCCCTGGAAGCTGACAGAGCAGCTCTCACGCAGCTAACGCCAGGTCATGCGAAAACAACAAAGCCCGCTGAGCAATGTGCTTGGCGGGCTTTGTTCGTTTTCCGGGACTGCGGAGGCGTTACTGTTTTTGCCAGATCGTACCGTCGGCGTATTCGATGCGTTTGATCGAGATGGTTTCCTGTTTCTGTTTGAGCAACGACGGATCGTGGAAACCCTGGCCACAGACGGCTTCAAAGGTGTTGGCTTTTTCAGACTGCGCATCATCGCCCATAACGCGCACCACTTCACAGCGTTTGGCGCCGGGCGGCAACTGATACTTGAGCGTCTTTTTGCCGCCGGGTTTCAACTCGACTTTGCTGACCACTTCATACCGTGACAGCAATTGACCATTTTCATAGCGCGGAAAGGCGAAATCCCAGATGACGGATTTGATCGGTCTGGTATCGGTGTTGCGGATGACGGCTTGCACTTCCTGCGCGTCGTTGATGACGCGCGTGTATGAGCGCAAACGACTCATATCGCGTCTGCCTTCAGCGGGAACCGACGCCGTCGCGTTTTTGCTGCTTCTGGGGCGCTGTTGGCGGGCGATGCGTTCATTTTCTGTCAGGGGAACATCGGCGTTTTCTGCTGCCATTGAAGGCGTCGTCAAACCGGGCCGATCCAGCATCGGGTAATAGTCCGTGCCGATTTTGTGGCTGACGATGACGACGGGCAATTTTTCGCTGGCCGGTTGTGGAACAGAGGCCCCAGGCGTTTGGGCCAGAGCAAACAACGTCGCACAGCTCACCGACGCCACAGCTGAAAAGAAACTGACGAATTTCATGCGATGTTCCTCCTTGGTTACAGGATGACTAGGCAGGCGAGCGCCATCTTACTCCTCAACCCCATTCCGCAAAAGAAAAAGCCCACGCAGATTGCTCCGCGCGGGCTTTTTTCCGATCAAGCAAGAATCAGTTTAGAACTGATAGCGCAACGCGAATTGCAATTCGCGGTTGCCGCCCTTGCCGGTGATCTTGCCGAACGAGCTGCGCACCGGATCAACTTTGCCGTTAGCATCCAGCACGATGTTGTTCGGGTTGGTATCGGGTCCACCCCAATCCGGGTGATTGAGCCAGTTAAAGGCTTCGGCGCGGAAGGTGATGCGATGACCTTCTTTGATGGTGAAGTCTTTGTGCAGACCCAGGTTGTGGTTTTGGAAGCCCGGTCCGTGAATCAGGTTGCGCACGCGCGCCGTCACGATCGTGCCGTTGGCCGGACGCGTGAAGATCGGCGTGCCATCGGGATTGGCGATGTTGAACCAGAAGTTCGGATCGGTACGATTGCTCGCAAATTTCTTCTGGCTGTCGTCCAGTTTGGGATTGCCAAACACACGCCAGAATTGCGAGCCGCTGCCCGTGCCAACGCCCGCGAAATCGTCGCCCGTGGCAACGCTGCCCGGCGTACCGGTTTGCATTTGCGACACGGCGCTGACCGTCCAGCCGCCCAGCAATTTGCCGGACAGTTTGGATTGATCGCGGAAGATCGGAAGTTCGTAAATGACGTTAAACACCGCGACGTGGCGGCGGTCAAAGCCTGACGGGCCCCATAGGTTGCTGGCGTCATACGCATCCGGAACAACGTCGCGTTGGCCTGAACCGCTGTCGAACGTCTTCGAATAGGTATAAGCGCCGCCAAAGGCAAGACCATTGGAGAAGCGGCGGTTGACGTTGAGTTGCAAACCGTTATAGAGCGAGTTCGCTTCGTTGCCCGTGCTACGGATAACGGCGAAGCCTTTGTACGGACGCAGCACGTCAACGTTGATACCAGCGTTTTGCGGCAAGAAGCGCGTGCCGACTGCCAACTGGTTGAGATTGCGTTCGCGTTGGCCGAACAAACCACGGCGGCCCACATACCCGATTTCAATGGTCGTGTTCCAGCCGATTTCTTTTTCGAACGTCAGGTTCCACGTCCAGGCTTCTGGCGCGCGGAAGTTTCTGTCTTGCGTGGTGATGGTCAGCGGGAAGGCAACCGCAGAAGAGCCACCCGGACGATCCACGTTGCCAAAGCTGAGTGACGCCGTCGGCTGGAACGGCGGATTGCCGCCCAGGAAGACCGAGTCGCTCACGCCCAGACGGGTCAGGAAGCGGCCCGCGCCACCGCGGATCACAGTCTTTTCATTCAGCGCATAAGCAAAGCCGATGCGCGGTTGGAAGGTTTTGCCCACTTGAATCGTGGAGTATTGCTTCGGCTCACCACGGAACAAGAAGCCAAAGTTCTGGTTGCTGGCCAACGGGAAGCGGCCCGCCGCTGACGGCGTGAAACCGTCACCCGGAATGACCAACCCGTTGTATTGCGCTTGCAGGTTGCCGCTGGTGATATACCCCGTGCGCGGGTCCTGGGTCACGACATTGTTCGGGTTGTAGTATTTGGCGTCGAACACCAGCATATTGCGCCACAAGCTGTAATACGGCTGGATGATCGAATGACGCACGCCCGCTTCGAGACGCAGTTTCGAAGTGGCTTTCCAGGAATCCTGAGCGAACCATTCGAACATGTGGCCGCGATACGGCGTGAACGCGCGCGAACCGAGTTCGGCGTAAGTGTCAAACAGACCGATGGCGGCGTTGGCGATTGCTACGCCTGTGCCGTTCGGCGTCGAGTTGGCAAACACGAAACGGCCGTTCTGGTTGTTGGTACCGCCCGGCACGCCCGAAACGTTGATCTGGTCGAAGTCATTCTGACCAGCGCGTTCGAAGTAACCACCGAACTTGATGGTGTGGTTGCCACGAATGTGGGTCCAGTTCTGGTTGAACTGATAGATCGGACCGGTGGATTGCGACGGATAGGGACCGCCGTCCAGACCGTTGAAAGCATCCCAGTCAACCGTCGGAATCTTGTCGAAGATTTCCTTCTCTTGGAAGATGTAAGGATAGTTGATGCCGTATTTGCTACGGCGGAAGCGATCACCTTCGGTTTGCACCTTGATGAACACCTGGTCACGGCTGGCGCCGATGACGGTTTCAGCAATCCAGTTGGGCGACAAGGTCCACACCCAGTTGATGGTCGCCGTCTGGTTCGGACGATCGAGCGTCGCCGGAGCGCGATCGGTGTTGCCACGGAACGCATCCGCAAACGTTCCATCGTAAAGCTGAGCGCGGAAACGCAGCTGGTGTTTTTCGGTAGGATAGAAATCCACCGCGATGGTGTTCTTGAGCTGGTCTTGCGGCGCAGCGCGGGATTGGAAGTAGTTCTGTCCGCCCGGGCCAAAGTAGCCAGAAATCGGTTCCGGCAACGCACGCATCAAGGCCAACCCATTGGCCGACAACCGGCTGGCCGGGATTTTGTTGACGATACCGCCATCGCTGAAACAACCCGATTGATCGCTGGCGCTGCAACCGCCCGATTTGAGCGGATCTTTGACATAGCGGGTCAGGTTGAGCGAGGGCACGAAATTCGGACCGCCGGGCAGCAATTCGCTGAAATCGCCCTGACGCATTTTCAGGGTTGGGACGCGAATGTTGACCGTTTGTTCACGACGGAATTTCACCCATTCCTGGCTCCACAACCAGAACAGTTTGTTGCGGTCGCGGTTGAAGCTCGTGCCGGGAATGATGACCGGGCCGCTGGCGTTATAACCGAATTGGTTATAGCGGAACGGTTCCGGGCGGCAGTGGTTGGCCTTCTCATACAGCGGATCAGAGCAAGGCTGATTGGCAGGCGTCGCCGCGTTGCGGCCCCACGAGTTGGCGTTGAACGCAGAG
>JAEUQO010000058.1 GCA_016789605.1 Acidobacteriota bacterium | reverse complement strand
CGTCGAAGCCATCAAAGCCGGCGCGTACGATTACCTGGCCAAGCCCTTTGAAGTGGATGAGCTGCGTCTGGTCGTCAAAAACGCGCTCGAAGCCGTCGGTTTGCGACAGGAAAACGAACGCCTCAAAGCCGAATTGAAAGCAGTGCGCGGCGTCGGCGATTTGTTGGGCGGCAGCGAGCAAATGCGCCGCATTTACGATTTGATCAACAAAGTTGCGGCGACAGACGTGACCGTTTTGATTCATGGCGAATCGGGAACGGGCAAAGAACTGGTCGCGCGCGCCATTCACGAACGATCTGCGCATCGGTCAGGAGGGGGGCGCAGCGGCGATTTCATTGCGATGAATTGTGCTGCGTTGCCCAGCGAACTGATTGAGTCGGAACTTTTTGGCCACGAAAAAGGCGCGTTCACTGGCGCGGCAGGACAGCGCAAGGGCAAATTTGAACTCGCCCACGGCGGCACGATCTTTCTCGACGAAATTGGCGATATGAGTTTGAACACACAGGCCAAGCTCTTGCGCGTATTGGAAGAACGCAAAGTCGAACGGCTGGGCGGTTCGCATTCGATTCCGGTGGATGTGCGCGTGATCAGCGCCACCAATCGCGATTTGAGCAAAGCCGTGGCCGAAGAGAAATTTCGCGCCGATCTCTATTACCGTTTGCGGGTTGTGCAAATTGACCTGCCGCCGTTGCGCGAGCGGCGCGAAGACATTCCGCTCCTGGCCGAAAGCTTTTTGCAAACATACGCCAAACGCTATGGGCTGCAGTGTTCGGAAATCAGCGCCGAAGCGATGAAACGGTTGTTGGCGTATGACTGGCCGGGCAACGTGCGCGAGTTGCGCAACGCCATCGAACGCAGCGTGGTGCTGGCTGACGGCAAATCGCTGCGCGCCGATGAATTGCCCGCAGAGATCAGCGCCGCCAAAGCCGCCGCCGCCAAACCTGCTGTCAGCATTCAGCGCGAAACCCCAACCGTCGGCGACGATTCTGCCGCCTTGCAGATTCCTTTTCTCGATGATTTCCGCGAAGCCCGCCGCGAATTTGAGCGCGCTTACATTGAACGCTGCCTGATCGAAACCGGCGGCAACGTCACCCGCGCCGCCGAAAAAGTCGGTATGCACCGCCAAAGCCTGCAACAAAAACTGAAGGATTTAGGACTCACCCGCCGCTACGTGCTCAGCGACGAAGCGCAAGATTCCGATGACGAGTGAAAGGTCTTCCTGACAGCGCCTGGGTACGCACGCTTCCAGCGTGCTGTCTTGGCCAGTCGTCCATTTCTTTACATTACAACATTTGCCGAGCTTGCACGCGGAAAGCTTGCGTACCAAGCCTTTGGCATCGCCATTGCACTACCAATTCCCGCAACCGTTGAGGACTTGAAAACTTGCGCCGTGATTGTCCGCGTTCAGTTTCGGTATGGCTGCTGCTGCGCGGACGATCCGGCGCAAGGATTTTTAATCAATCTTGAAAAGCGCATCGTCTTTTTACTTTGTTACTGGGCAAGGCAAGCAATGCTAAAACGTACGCTCCTAAAAATCGTCGCGCTGTTGATGGGGAGTATTGGCGGCCTGGGAGCTGGATGGATTCTGGGGCGTGGCGCGTATTTTTTGACGGAAGAACTTTCTTATATGAGTGAGCCACCAGAGATACGTTTGGTGCACGCTGTTGATGGCGGCCTAGCGTTTGGTATTTTGACCTATTTCTTCGTGATGCCAATTGCGGGAATGGTTGGCGGCTTACTGGCGTTGCGATTTACAGAACGGAATGGATAAGAAATGAAGCAACGACTGATTTTGCCATCTTATGTCGTTCTTTGTTGCGCTCTTCTGCCACTCTGGAACTGGTGGAGCAACACTGCTAGTCGCAAGAGTGTATCGCCGCGCCGCCTCGTTCTCGTGCTGGATGGAGTGCCTTACGAAACGATTGCCGAACTGAAAGCCGAAGGGCGCTTTAGCCGATTCAAAGAGCCAGCGCGGATGGTTTCGACGTTTCCGTCGTTGACCAATCCGGCGATGATCGAAATTCTCCATCACGAAGACTCGCCCGGTTACGAAGACCATTTTTATGACCGCGAGGTCAACCGTTTGCGCGGCACCATTCAGGATCGGTTGCAGGGCGGCAAATTCATCCAAGGCACATTTCGCGAAACGTTTGATTATCACGCGCCCGCGTTCAAAGGCGCGCTTGGATATGTCGCCGCGCCGATTGGCACGATTACGCTGGCGCATCTGGACCTGGCGGCGTTTCGCAAAGCCTTTCGCCAATCTGACGCGCCACTGTTTGTCGCCTACATTGGCGAAACTGATTCGCTGGCGCATCTGGGTGGAGAAGAGCCGCTGAAAGCGTTTTTGCGCACGGTAGATCGCACGCTCGAAGAATTGCTCGACGACGCGCGCCAAAGCGGCGGCGAACTCACCATCGAAATGTTTTCGGATCACGGTAACAATTACGCCGCTTACAAACACGTAAAACTGAATGACGCGTTGCAGGCGGCGGGCTTCGTGACCGAAAAAAGCCTCGTCAGCGCGCAAAGCGTCGTGTTGCCGAAACACGGACTGGTCGGTTCTTCGATGCTGTTCACACAGCCGCAAAACCGCGCGCGCGTGGCTGAAACCGCCGCGCAAACCGAAGGCGTTGATTTCGCTGTTTTCCCGCTCGACGACAACACGTTGGAACTCGTCAGCAAGCGCGGTCGCGCACGCGTTTTGCGTCGGGCCGAACAATACAAATACGAAGCCTTAGAGGGGGATCTGCTGGCGCTACAAGGCATCACCGGCGAATTGAAGACGCAAGGGCTGCTCGATGCGGCAGGATTTGCCGCGCGCGACGTTTGGTGGAATGCCACGCTTGCGCATGATTACGTTGATCCGTTGCGCCGGTTGTTTGATGGCTTTCACGCGCACGTCAAAAACCGCGCGGACGTGATTGTCAGTTACGAAAATGGATATTTGGTCGGCAGCCCGCTGTTGAGCGTGTTTGCCGAAATGCGCGCGACGCACGGCAATTTGTTGCGCGGCGAAACCGAAGGCTTTGCCATGTCAACGCGCCTTGGCCGCCAGGAACTGGGCGAGGCCGTTCCGGGAGATAAGCTCAACCAGTTGTTTGGCCTGGATCAACGCGCCAAAGCAGGCCATTACCTGAGTGGTGTCGGACATTGTGAAATCGGCCCGGCGTTGGTCGCGGAACTAATTTCATCGGCACAATAGCCTTGGTGCGGTTTTGTTGGGCGAGTTCATTGAGATTGAGTGTCACAGCGTGCAAACGCGCGTAGGGCGGTTTCTCGGCGCGTATTGGAAAAGATATTGGGCGAAGCATACCGTGGCCACTCGCTCCACAATCGAACGTTTTTTTGATACCAGTCGCGGGCTTGTTTCCAGGCGGTGCGGCGTTCATCCGGTTTTTTGGCACGGCGCGCCGCAGTTTCGTAAATCTGGCCGAATCGTTGACAACAGTCCGCCAGTCGCCAAAGCGTCCTCACGTCATCAGGTTTGGCAGCTCTTTCCGCTTCAGCAAACGTTAACGCTTCGCGCAATGCGACCAGCGCGGCGTCAACATCGCCTTGTGCACACAGCGCCTCAGCCAGAACTTGTTGCAAGTCGAAATGTTGCGCCTTGACGCTGAATTCCGCCGGTTGTTCGGTCGCCAAGGTTTTCCAAACTGCTTGCGCCTCGCGCAGATGGTTGAGCGCGGCTGCTATATTGCCGTGCCGCGTTTCGGCATCGCTCAGCCACGTCAGCGCTTCAGTTTGCAGCAACCGGTAACGGAACGAATCACTGCCGGTCGCAGCCAGTGCGCGCAGCGACTCTAGCGCTTGCCGTAAGGTGACTGCGCCACGCGCCGGGTCATTCACGGCTTCGGTTTCGCCAAGCAAAATCAATCCGACAGCCAGATTGTCGCGGGCACGTTGGTCTTTGGCATCAGCATTGGCCATGCGCTGAGCGATGGCCTGCATTTTGGCGAACGTTTGCAGCGCGGCGGCAGTGTCGAGCAGATTGATGCCAAGCGGTTGGCCCTGTGCCATTGCCACGTGTTGGTAAGAGACGAACAGGCCTTGTTGATAGACGAGATTGTTGGGATGTCGTGTGGCCAACGATTCAAGCATTGCTGCCCCAGCCAGGCTTTCCTGCAGGGACGTCTGCGGATTGCCCACCTGTAGCAGGGCATATCCTAGCTCACTGTGCAGCGTCGCCAGTTGGTATTGCGCCCGATCGCTGGGAAATCGGCGCGCACGCCGTTCGGCGATTTCCGTTGCTTTGCGATAATGTTCCACGCCGGCGGCGACGGCGGGAACCCATTCCACTTCCAGCCCAGCCATCAATCGGTAACCGACAATCAATTGCGAAAGGTCTTCTTGTGTGGCGTCGGCTTGTGTGGCCAGCGGTTCGATAAGGCTGATGCCTTGCCGATGCGAAGCCAGCGCATCGGTATATGCGCCCGCCTGTTGTTGCGCCTGACCGATCTTGAAATACAACCCCGCAACGGATCGCCGGTATTTCAGATTTTGCGGCGCGCGTGCTGCCAGCGATTGCGTTAGCCCCAACGCGGTTCGATAACTGGCCAGCGCTTCTGTGGTGTGTCCCAGATTGTTCAGACGCGGATTGCCTTGCACGTCGCCAACTCGTTCATATGCGGTTGCCAGTTCATATTGTAAATCTTCGTCGTTGCCCGCTTCGGGGGCCAGACTGTTGAGATATTCGAGCGCCGTTTTGACCAGCAACTCGCGCGCTTCGGTGGTCCCGGTCAGGTTCTGAATCTTGCCGTCAAATTCGAAAAGAAATGTGTTGGCCAGTTTGCGCACTTGCTGAAAGCGGCGATCCGCACGCCGTGCTTGAGAGACAGAAACAAAGATGCCGACGAGCAAAATCGCGGCAATCAAAGATGCGGCCGTTACGCCCCAACGGTGACGGCGGACAAACTTTCCCACGCGATAAATGGCCGTATCCTGGCGCGCCAGCACCGGCAAGCCCGCTAAGTGACGGCGCAAGTCTTCGGAAAACTGTTCGACCGAGGCGTAGCGACGTTCCGGTTCTTTACGCAACGCCATCAAGATGATGTTGTCCAAATCTCCTTCTAACTCAGAAGAAAGACGGCGGCGATTCTTGTCTGCCTGCGTTGTCCGATTCAGGACCGCCTTGCTGGGAGAAAGTGGTTCGGTCTCGCAAATGGCGCGCTCGATTTCTACCAGCGAATGCGTATTTATCTCATACGGGAGCGTGCCGGTAAGCAGTTCGTATAGAACGACGCCGAGCGAGTAGGTATCGGTTGCCGTGCTGATGGTTTCACCGCGGGCTTGTTCCGGGCTGGCATAGGCAGGAGTCATCACACGCATTGCCGTCGCCGTTTTCGCCGGATCGTTGCCAAACGTGTCGGCGGTTATTTCCGGGTTGAGCAGTTTGGCAATGCCAAAATCCAGCAGCTTGGGAGTGCCGTCTTGGGCAACGAGAATGTTGCCTGGTTTGATATCGCGATGAATGATCAGATTTTTGTGTGCGTATTGCACCGCTGCACACACCGACTGAAATAGGTCCAGGCGTTGTGCGACAGAAAGGGAATTGGCTGCGCAGTATTCGTTGATCGGCTGCCCTTCGATATATTCCATCACCAGATAGGGCCAGCCTTCTTCGGTCGTGCCGCCATCCAGCAAACGGGCGATGTTGGGATGTTCCAGTTTGGCCAAAATCTGACGTTCGCGGCGAAACCGCTGTAAGGCGAAATCTGGTCCCAATCCGCCGCGCACCAATTTGATGGCGACTTCTTTCTGATATTGCTGATCGTCGCGTGCCGCACGATACACCGCCCCCATGCCGCCTTGGCCGATCAAACCTGTGATGCGGTAAACCCCGATGCGCCGACCGACCAGGGCAACGTTTTGGCTGCCGGGAAGCAACGTCGCCGCGATCTGTGAAATCTGGCCATCCAGCGGGTTGGTGATTCCCTGGTCGGCCTGTAACATCAAATCTACTTCGCGGCGCAATTCGTCGTCCTCTGCACAGGCGTTATCCAGAAATGCGTTGCGTTGATCTGTTTCGCATTCCAGCGCTTCCTGAAATACGTTTTTGACCTGTTGCCATCGCTCCGGGGTCATGGGGCTACCTCATCAGTTGGCGTCCCAGCCAGGCGCGTGCAGTGCGCCATTCGCGCTCGACAGTCGAAAGCGATACCTGCAACACCTGAGCAATTTCTTCCATCGTCAGGCCGCCAAAAAAGCGCAGCTCAACAATACGGGCTTGTTTGGGGTCAAAAGCGGCCAGTGTTTTCAGGGCCTCGTCGAGCGCGGTGATTTCCAATGCCTGCTCGTTGCTTTTGGCATCGGCTTCGCTCAACGAAACCTGCAAGGCGTCGCCACCGCGTTTGTCGCGTTGCCGCGCGCGCGCCTGATCAACCAGAATGTGTCGCATGGCAGTTGCCGCCACCGCAAAAAAATGCGCGCGATTCTGCCATTGTTTTTCTTCCTGATGGGCCAGTCGCAGGTAGGCTTCGTGAATTAACCCGGTGGTTTGCAGCGTGTGTTCGTGTTGCTGGCGTGCCATGTAACGCCCGGCGATGCGATGCAATTCGTCGTATACCAGCGGCAGCAATTGAGCAAAAGCTGCCTGTTCGCCTCGATTCACGGCTTCCAGTAATTGCGTGACTTCGGAAGAGGAAGGGGTCATGTCGGCTGCTCCTGAATGCCTGACTGTCACAATGACGGATCGAACTATGAGCGAATTGGTTTGATTTGCGTTTATGCTGACGCGGCGAATTATAGCGCGTGTGTTCGTGTGCTAACCATTGTTGAACAGGTTTTGTTCGCCAAGCAGTCGAAATTGAATGCGGTCAGGGCAAATAACGAAACCCCGCAGAACGGCTGACGGGGTTTTCTGGCAGGTGTTGTCTTTCTCAATGGCGGCGATGCCGCTCTCGAGGCGAATTGTTATAGGTGCGCAGAGAGCAAGACGTACCAGTGATTCAGATAGGGTTCGCCATTGATTTCGGTCAACCCGAGTTTCTGTTGTTCTTCTTCTTTGAGACCTGCCAGACGCGCATAAATTTTGCGCACATTCTCTTCGCTGACGTTGGCGGTCAATGACGTCAACGGGCGAAGTTTGTTGTATGGCTCTGCGCCTTCCACCACAAAGCCGACTTCTGACAACATCTTTCGCCATTCGCTGGGGCGGTATTGCCGCACGTGCGATTCGTCGTGATACCAGTCCAGCTCGTTCATACAGGCGTCTACGAAATCGTCTTCGGGCACGCTGCGGTCATCAATGACCAGCCGTCCGCCTGAACGCAAGACGCGCCGGATTTCGTTGAGCGCGTGTTTGAGATTGGAAAAATGGTGCGGGGCAAGGCGGCTGACAACCAGATCGAAACTGGCATCGGCAAAGGGCAGCGCGTGCACGTCGCCTTCGCGAAAGCTGACGTTGGTCAGGCCGCGTGCCGCGCGTTGGGCTTCGGCTTGCGCCAGCATTTCCGGTGTGAGGTCCAGACCGATGACGTTGGCCACGTGTGGCGCCAAAGCAAATGCCGTGTTGCCCGTTCCCGTGGCGATGTCGAGCGCCGTCCACGTGGGTTGCGGTTGTGCGGCTTCGATGACTTTGGCCAACGCATCGCGATCAACGTGCGGTGCGCTGGCGGTATACGTGGCAGCGCGTGCGCCGAAAATTTCTTTGGCCTTTTCCTCTATGGTTTTCATCGCGTTCCTCCTCTGTTACGGCAGCAACCCTACGCGCCGCAGCAACTCATTGAAGCGTGCATCATTGCGTAACGCATCAAAGCGCGGCTCTACTTTCAGATAGTTCAGGCCATAATGTTTTTGCTGAAAGCCTTTTTCCAGAAATTCCAGCGCACGGTCTTTTTCTCCCAGCAACGCGTGCAGGTACGCAAAGCTGAACAGCGAAGGTTCGTTGCCTTTTTGCAGTTGCGCATAAAGCCCGGCCAGCCGTTTGCGGCGAAATCCGTTGATGCCGTCGCTGGCAAATGCTTGTTGCAACTCTGCAATTTCGGTCGGTTCTTTCAAGGTAGACAGATACTCGGCTTCCATCTTGTCATACTGTTTCAATTGCTCATAACAGTTGACGATCCAGCGATGTGCGGTCGTGTTTTCGTTTAATTCCAAGGCGCGGCGCAATTGTGCGATGGCTTCCGGGTAACGGTGCGCAAAATACAGATACACTCCCCAATCGTTGTTGATGGGCGCTGACAGCGGATCGAGGTCGTGAGCGATTTTGATTTCGCGCAAGGCTTCGTCAAACCGGCCTTGGGTGGTGAGCAGTTCCGCGAACCAATGATGCGCCGTGGCATAACGTGGATTGAGCGCGATGGCGGCGCGAAATCCTTGTTCGGCTTCGGCCCACAGCCAGTCGTAATGAAATTGCACAAACGCCAGCGTGGCTCTGGGTTCGGCCAGCTTGTCATCCAGGGCCAGGGCCTGGTTGGCGGCGGCAATGGCTTTGCGTGAATTGGTGCGGAAATCTTCGTTGATCAGCGCATAGGCATCGGCCAGACCGGCATAGCCCAAGGCGAACCGCGGATCACTGGCGACGGTTTGTTCGAAATAGCTGACGGCTTTGCGCAAACTTTCTTCGCGATTGCCGGCGCGTTGGTTCAGGAACAAACGGCCTTGCAGGTAAAGCTGATACGCTTCGGCATTGGCGGTATAACGCATCGCCA
Organism: Acidobacteriota bacterium; assembly: GCA_016789605.1. Classification (GTDB taxonomy): domain Bacteria; phylum Acidobacteriota; class Blastocatellia; order RBC074; family RBC074; genus RBC074. The sequence goes on along the minus strand of JAEUQO010000058.1, from coordinate 4,783 downwards.
GTTGCCGTTGTTGTTCGCCGCTCAATTCGATCTGCAAACTGTCAGAAATGCGGCGGGCGATGTCGGTTTGTGTGGCGGTCGCCTCGGCCAGACTGATTTTATAGACTTCGCCCCACAAGTGCGCGCCGTCTTTCACATCTATCATTTCGACCGAAATCACCAGCTTGTCGCCTTGTTGCGCGATCTTGCCCAAGACCACAGCGCTGACGTTTAGCTCTTTGCCCAACACGCGCGGGTCTGGCGCTTTTTGTGTTTGGGTCTTGTATTGCACGGTGCTCCAACCCATCACGCGCAATTGTGGCAATGCGGCCAGCGAATTGGTGATGCTTTCGGGAACACCCTGACTCAGATATTCCGTGTTTGGATCGCCGCTGGCATTGACGAAGGGCAGGATAGCAATGGCATTGGCGTCCGGGCGTTGTCGCGACACCCACCAGAATCCAGCCGCGATTGCTACCACGGTTGCCAACAGAAACAACGATGCTAACAGCAGCGGACGATGTGCGGAATCGTTTGGCGCAGCAGCATTGGTACGGCCGGTTGCGGTGGCAAATCCGCTTGAGGTGCTGCGGCTGATGGTCAGCAGCGAGCGCAAATCCAGCGACAAATCGCGCGCCGATTGAAAACGTTCTGCCGGTTCTTTTTGCAAACAGCGCAAGGCGATGCGCTCGAAATCAAAGGGGATTTCCGAGTCGAATTCAATGAGCGAGGGCGGATCATCGCGCAAGATGGCGGCCATTGTTTCTGCCGCCGTTTTACCGACAAAGGGCCGTTTGCCCGTGATCATCTCGACCAGCATGCTGCCGAGCGAAAAAATGTCGCTGGGCGCTTCGACGGTTTCGCCGCGCACTTGTTCGGGCGACATATATCCGATGGTGCCCATCAAGGTGCCGGGTTTGGTCGTGTGCACATCCAGCGAAACCAGGGTTTCGGCGGCACTGGCCGCCAACGGTTTGACGCGCGCGATGCCGAAATCAAGCACCTTGACCAATCCGTCAGACGTGAGAAAGACATTTTCGGGTTTGATGTCGCGGTGAATGATGCCTCTGGCGTGTGCGGCGGCCAATCCGTCGGCAATGGCAGCGGAGACTTTGACCGTTTCGCGCCAGGGCAGCGGAGCGCGTTGCAACCGGGCTCGCAATGTTTCGCCTTCCAGCAATTCCATCACGGCATAGGTCAGTCCGTTGTCCGTGCCGAAATCGTGGATGGACAGAATGTTGGGATGGGAAAGCGCCGCCACGGCTTTGGCTTCGCGTTCAAAACGCGCCAACGCATCAGGATGCGACGAAAGATGTTGCGGCAATACTTTGATGGCGACGTGACGGCCCAGGCGTGTGTCTTTGGCGCGGTAAACTTCGCCCATACCGCCCGTGCCCAAGAGGGCAATGATCTGATAGTGGCTAATCGCGCGCCCGACCAGCGCGCCGGAACTCGGCGGCGAAGGGCGGGGCGGTTCTGCCATCACTTGCGCCACATTGTGCGCGGCTGACGTGTTGATAAACGATCCGGCGTTGTCAGATGCGGACAGCAGCGATTCGACTTCACGGCGTAACTCGTCGTCGTCCTTGCACGCTTGTGTCAAAAACGCGGCGCGCTCAGCGGCAGGAAGTTCCAGCACGGCGTCCAGCAATTGATCAATTTGTTGCCAGCGAGTCGGGGTCATACGGGTTACCAGCGATCTAATGTCTGAGGTTCTACAACGCCTTGATAACGAAACAAACAGCAGAACATTTCGCGGTGCGTAGGCTATCGGCTGCCAATTATTCAACCGCGATGCATAACTTCATTGCCTGCCTGGAATATACCCACTGTGACGCCGCAGATTATACAGTGTCCTGGCGCGAGTTTTCGCCGGAGAAGCCGGGGAAATTCTATGGCTGGCGATTTTGTGGAAAATTGCGCTGTGAGTAAGGCTGCCGTGTGCGCACTGTTGGCGACAGGCGCAACCGAACCGGTTCGACAAGCGCCTGCGGTAAAACTTTCAGAAGAAAAATTTCGCCTCATTAGCTTTTTTGCCTGCGGGATTCGCATGAGATGGGTGAGTACGGAGAAACAAAACAAGAACGGCAGGCAAGTGAGGGAGGCCATGTCAAAACCAATGCATCGTTTGCAGGAACGACTGAATGACGCAGGATCGGAATCAAAGCAGGAGAAAACACTGACGGTTGCGGTACGGCCTGTGCCGACCGTGGCGGCGACATCGCGCAACAGCGTGGTGACCGCGTGTGGCGGTGCAGCGCGTACGCAACCTTTGGCCAAAGGGCGGCGGACACAACCATTCGGCGATGATGAAAAGTAAGTGCTGACGGAACGTCAGTCATTGGGTTAGGCGTGCCGCTTCTCTGGAAGGAGCAAACCTTGGGGGAGGTTCTGCGAGCTTGGCGCAATCGGCGCAAGAAGCGGCACGCACTACGCAACAGGCGGCAGCACGAGGAAGCGCTACCGCCTGTTTTCGCGCATTGCTTATTTTGAAAGCCCTGCGCGTGCGTGAGGGAACCTGAAACGAGAATTTAGAACCGGCGCGCTTCACGCGCATCGTAACCAGCCGTGACGGTTCCGCCATCGGGCCGATAGGCGATGAATTGAATCTTGGTGTAACTGAACGACACTTGTTCAAAAGCGCCGAGCTGGCTGCTTTGGGCATCGTTCTGATTCGGCGCTTGCGGACGCAGACCCGTAACAGTCGCGTCACTCAGCACGATCGTGAAATAGGTTTCGTCGGTGCCCGTGCGGGCGTTTTTCCGCAGCAAATCAATGCGCACATCGCGCAGGCGTTGCCCCGTGACGGCAACTGCGAGCAAACGCGGCGAAGCGCTATCCAGGCCTTTCAAAATCGTCAGCGGCGACAATTGCGGACGGCCACTAGCGATGCCGCCAGCGGTTGTGTCGTTGGCAGTGACGATTTGTTGCTCAAACCCGAATGCCTCAATCCAGCCGCCGGGTTCATCACCGGCGACGCCCGAAATCTGCACGCGCACTTTGACGGCGTTGCTGGCGGCGTCGGCTTGGTCCGCACGTATGGAAAATTGCGCGCGCGCCGGAATCGCTGCCCACAACAGAAAAAACATCACTCCCACGAGCGTCATTGTCCGGGCGTTAAGGCGAATTTGTGAAGAATTGTGTTGCTGCATTTCGGGCTCCTTGTTTCGCTAATTCGTTATGATGACGCCCCGGCGAGCAACGACGCAGAACCCTGATTTTCTGGCCGTCGCCGCCGGGGTTGCTTTCTCTCTCTGTCCTGAAAAGCGAGAGGCCAATTGGGTTGGTATCACTGCGCGCCAAACTTTTTTTGGTTTTTTTGCGTTGCGCCGGTTCCAGCCAAGAGGAAACCTTGCGCCCCTGTGGGAACTCAGCCAAAATACGATCTCTAATTTTGCCCCGATCCCTCTCTCAAAATCTTTCGACAACGAAAGGACGACACGGGCGACCAATAATAGTTGCTGGGAGTTGAACTATGTCATTTGAACCTAAGCACCGCAGTCATCTCATCACCAATGGCCGTGATCGCGCACCGGCGCGTTCCATGCTCAAAGCCATCGGTTTCACCGACGAAGACCTGGCCAAACCGATCATCGGCGTCGCACATATGTGGATCGAAACGATGCCGTGCAATTACAACCATCGCGATTTGGCGGCGAAGGTCAAAGAAGGCATTCGCGCCGCGGGCGCTACGCCGATGGAATTCAACACGATTTCCATCAGCGACGGCGTGACGATGGGCACCGAAGGCATGAAAGCTTCGCTGGTCAGCCGCGACCTGATTGCTGATTCAATCGAACTGGTCGGACGCGGCTATTTGTTTGACGCCGTGATCGCCATTGTCGGTTGTGACAAGACGATTCCCGGCGCGGCGATGGGGTTGATCCGGCTGGATGTGCCTTCGATGATTTTGTATTGCGGTTCGATTGCGCCGGGTTATTTGGGCCAGCGCGCATTGACCGTGCAGGACGTTTTCGAAGCCGTCGGCCAACACGCCGCAGGCAAAATCAACGACGCGCAATTGCTCGAAATCGAAAATCTGGCTTGCCCCGGCGCAGGCGCTTGCGGCGGACAATACACGGCCAACACGATGGCGATGGTGATGGAATTCATCGGCTTGGCGGTGATGGGCACGGGCAGCGTGTCGGCCACCGATCCGTTGAAGGAAAAGACCGCCTATGAAGCGGGCAAATACATCGTTGATTTGTTGCGGCGTGGCAGCAAGCCCAGCGACATTCTGACGCGCAAATCGTTTGAAAACGCGATTATGGGCGTCGCTGCCACGGGCGGTTCAACCAACGCAGTCTTGCATTTGTTGGCAATGGCGCGCGAAGCGGGCATTCCGCTCGACATCGAAGATTTCAACACCATCAGCAGCCGTACGCCGTTGATTGCCGATCTGAAACCGGGCGGCAAATACACCGCCGTCGAATTGGGCAAAGCAGGCGGCATTGGGTTGGTGGCGCGTCGTCTGGTCGAAGGCGGCTTTTTGCACGCCGACGAAGTCACCGTCAGCGGTTTGACTCTGGCACAGGAAGCCGAATTGGCCGACGAAACGCCCGGCCAGGATGTCGTTTTCACCACGGACAAGCCGATCAAACCGAACGGTGGATTGGTGATTCTGAAAGGAAATCTCGCTCCCGAAGGCGCGGTGGTGAAACTCTCCGGCTTTGAACGCAAGATTCACCAGGGACCGGCGCGCGTGTTTGAACGCGAAGAAGACGCGATGCAGGCCGTGACGAACAAACAGATCAAACCCGGCGATGTGGTGGTCATTCGTTATGAAGGACCGAAAGGCGGCCCT
>JAEUQO010000400.1 GCA_016789605.1 Acidobacteriota bacterium | reverse complement strand
TCAAACAACAAGCCGACAATCTGGCTGACGGTGCTGACGCCGGTCGCCAGATTCCCGCCGATGCGATCAATGACCAACATCGTCTGATTGCCATCCACCGGACTGGGAATGTTGTCCGCCGCCAACACACGCGGCGCAGCGCTATAACTGACGCCATCAAAATTCAAATCGGCTTCGGTGGCGGTGTCATCACAAACAGGCAATCTGCCAGCCAAAGCCGAAAAAGCCTGGGCGGCCAGATTCGCCGCGTGCCCCGAACTCAGCTTGACGTAAACATCGCCTAGCAAGAAATTGAAATTGATTGGGCACCCGGTGCGCTCGTCCACCGCGACGGCAACCAGATAGCCGGTCACATCGGGGTCTACGTCAGACGCCAAAAAGCTCGCGGTTTGATTTGGCGTCAAACACAGATACGCGTCCGCCACCCCCGGCGCATCGTCCTGAATGAAAAACAGATGCACGGCAACGCGGCGTTGCGCGTCAATGTTGGTGATGCTCAAACGCGCGTTTTCCAAGCTAAACCCAGTCATACGGGAACTGTACAGCGGATACACCAACACCGAACCGGCTTTTTGATCACTGAGTTCTGCCGTGGCGGGAAAAATGTTGCCTGGTCCGGGCGGCGCGCAGGTTACGGTCAGACAACCAGTTTTGGTCACGGTCAGATTGTTCATGCCGTCGTTGTCAGAATCGTAACGCAAGCTGCCATCCAAACAGACGGTTGCCCCCGCTGCCGCACCATCGCCCAATTGCACGCGAAAGTTGATCGTGATTGTCTGGTTAATCGTTGCGCCGCCGTTCCATTCGATCTGCCCGGCATTGATCTCGCAAACACCGCTCGAAGCCGTACAGGAATTCGGCAACACTGACCACAACGGAGGCACGGCGGTAAAAAACTCCGCGCCCGGATTGTCTGTTTGCGCGCGTGTGCCGCTGTTGGTGAAACGAACTTCAACAGCCACGACGTTGCCTGATGTCGTGCAAGCAGTCGTATCGGTCAGCTTGACGGTCAGGTTGTCGAACTTCGCGCCTTCGCCACAGACGGTAAACGGCGAAGCCGTGTTTTTGGGTTGCGGCGCAGCAATGAAAAAATCCGTCACGTTGTCGTTGTTGTCGGTACAACCCAGACCAGCGCGAATCGCGGCGCGTTCGCTGTTGGGTGCGGGCGTTGCGCCAAAACCTTCAAAACAGTTGGCCGCCGTGCCGTAGCCGACGAAATCCACGACATTCGGTCCAATCGGACAACTGCTGTTGAGCAAGGTCGTTGTGTTGGTCAACGCGACCTTGCCCGCAGTCGAAGCCATCGTAATCGTTCCGCTGGCATCCGGCGCGGGCAACGGCGCACCGGTTGCTCCCGCCGAAGCCAGTTGCACCAGATAATACTGCCCCGGAGCCAGGTTGCCGCTGAGATCAACTTTCTGCCACGAACTGCCCGTTGACGATGTGTATTGCACTGCCCAACCGGTCAAGCTGACGGGCGCTGCGCTGCGGTTGAACAGCTCTATGAAATCGTGCGTGAAAGGCGCGCCGCTGTTTCCGCCACCGCCGAAAATCTGACTGACCACGACATTGCCCGGCAGTGGCGGCGGCAACACCGTCAAATTGATTGTGGTATTGCCGCTGCGTGATTGCGCGTCAGAGATGCTGACCGGCAAACTTTTGGCTCCTGGCACAGTCGCAGAGGCAACGAACGAAAGATAGGAAAACACATTGTCACCTGCTGTGGCGTCTCCGTTGCTGCCATCGTCAACCAAGGCTTGAGCGGCGACACCGCCCAAAGCCGTCAAATCGGCGCTGACAATCAATCCGGCGCTGGTGGGATTTGCGCCCGGCGTCACATTGACGGTCAACAAGGTTACGCTGCCTGCGGCCACGGGATTAGGACTTGCAGCGCCGACGCCGATCGGATTCGTCGTTGCCCCACAAACTGCGGGCGTCGCTGCGGTGTTGCGCGGATTGGGCGCAACCGCTGAAAAGTCTGTGTTGTTGTTGTCGCTGTCTGTGCAACCGCCTGCGACGCGCAAAGCCGCTGTTGTACTGCTGAGCGTCGCCGTTGGGCCCGTACCTTCAAAACAATTTGCCGCGCTGCCGTATCCCACCAGATCAACCACCGAAGCTCCCGCCGGGCAACTGGTGCCACTGGTGATCAGTGTGTTGTTGTTGGTCAACACAATTTTTCCGGCGGTCGCCGCCATCGCAATGGTTCCTGTCGCATCGGGCGTCGGCAAGGCGGAACCATTCGCGCCGCCCGACGCCTGTTGCACCAAATAGCGCTGTCCGGGCGCGACAGAACCGGTCAAATCCGTTTTTTGCCAGGTCGTGCCGGTCGAAGACGCGTATTGCACCGCCCAGCCGGTGATGTTGACCGGCGCGTTGCTGCGGTTGAACAGTTCGATGAAATCATGTGTGAACAACGCGCCGCTGTTCCCACCACCGCCATACACCTGACTGATCACGATATTCGGCGAAGCCGCAACCGCAGATTTGGCCACCGCACCAGACCGCGAAGACACACGTTCCTGGCTGAAAAACGCCAGCGCAATCACACTGCACGACCAGACAAACCACCAGCGAACAGACGACGACATAGACATAAGGAGACCTCCGCAATTTTCGGAATGGGCAACCGTCAGGCTCGGACTCCGGGGTGGCGAGGAGAGCGTGCTGAGTCACCTGAGTATTTGGTATTGATGCCGGTTTTCTGAGGTAATTTGGATGGCAGGCAGTCTAGCGCGGGCGCTCTTGGCCGGTCAATTCGCAGAGCCACAAAACAGAGAAAAAGATCGCCATAAATAGCAAAAGCGCAAAATTCCGAGTAGCGACTGTGAAAATACAGCCATTACCGGTCAGAGAATTTTGCGCTTTTGTTCGGCGTATTGATGCGCGCGCAATCAGTGATGCGTCAATTGAATGGTCGTCACAATGCGCGATTCCGTCGGATTCTGGTTGAGCAGAATCACGGCGGGCGCCGGGTCTTTGCCTTTCAAACGCACGCCGCGTTGGCCTTCGGTTTGGCTGAGCAATGAGCCAGCGTCAAGCTGACCGGCTTTGCGTACCGGCGTGGCTTGCGCGACATCCTGAAAGAGTTTGAATTCGACCGGCGTGCCTTCCGGTTTGTTGCTCACAGCCAGATTGCTCAGCGGTTTTTCGCTGAAAACAACCGTCAGCTTTTCGGTCGCGGGTTTTTCATCCAGTTCGATTTCGCCTTCTTCGGGCAGCCAGAAGGTTTGATGCGCGCGCACGAAGTTATTGCCGTTGCGCACCTGCGTGCTGGGATAAAGCAATTTGGGCGCGTCGTTGTTTTCTTGCGTGAAAATGTAAATGTAACCGTCGCGGTTGGCTTCGACCAGCAAACACAACCGGTCCCCCGATTTGAATTGCCGCTCGGGGCTGACGCGCTCCAGCGCATTGCTCTTGTTGATCAGAAACAGCGTATAACCAAGTCCCAGCGTGTCGTCATTCACCAGTTCAGGAGCAGGCACGCTGTCAACACCGGGCTTTTTCGGCACGGATTTGGTGTTTGCTGGTTGTTTGGCACGCGGCTCAGTTTTGGTTGGCGTGACCGGTTTGACCGGCGCAGGCGCAGGCCGCGCCGTCGTCGCGGGTTTGTCGCGGCTTTCCAGCCAACCGCGTGTGCGCTCATCCTGGTTTGCCGGCGCCGGTTGTTGCGCACTGGCGACGCCGCCAAGCAGCGACAGACTAACAAGCCCGGAAAATAGCATTCTGCTCCACATAAACTTACTCCTTCGCAGCGTGTTTGAGGGTGATTTGGTGATAGGCGACGCGCGGCGTTTCGCCCGCTTGCCAAAATTGCCAGGTGACGGCGTCGCCATTCGCGCGGCTTTCGGCGCTGAGCGGTGCGCCATTCTGTCGCAACCAGGTCAGCAACTTGGCTGACGATTCTGGCGACAATGGCACGGTGCCTTCCGCGCCGGGTTGCTGACTGATGGTGAGCGGCGCAGGAGCCACCAACGCCGGTAACGACCATTCCACTGTGTGCGGCACCAAAACCAACCAGAACTTTTCTTGCGGCACGCTGTCGTCCACGACGTACCATTGCGTGCGCGGTACTTCCAGCCATTGTCCGGCAGCGCTGACCGGCGCACGGCCATCCGCTGTCGCATCCAGCCACGACCACGCCCCTGAAGCTTTTTCTTCAAACAAATACACCGCCGCGTCTTGCGCCGGTTTGCAGGTGAACAACAAGCGCTCTGCCGGTTGTGCGGTCAGCGACGCGGTCAACGTCGTCAATCCTTCCACCGGATCGCGGCGTTTGATTTGAAATTCGGCAACCTCGCTGCGCGCGCTGCTGACAGCCGTCTGCGCGGCAGAATCCCCCGTCGCCCCAGCCGGATCGGCGGAGTTGGATGGCGCACGCAATAACCAAAATGCCGCGCCCGCAAGCAAACACACGGCCAAGGCAACACCCGCCAACAATCCGATGTTGCTTTTCTTGACAGGTCCGGGACTGGTCGTGACTTGAGCGGAACCGCCCAACGTATGCGGCCGTTCGGCTGGCGTTGCGGCCACAGGCGCAGTGACCTGCGGATTGGAAACAGGCGTTTGCACGGCCTGGCGCAACGGTTCGGTCGCCGACGCCGACAGCGTATTCACCTGGGCATAAGCAGCGGTGAGCTCTTGCGAAAACTCCAGCGCGTTGGTCGGGCGTTGTTTGCGGTCTTTTGCCAGCGCGCGCATCACGACCTGTTCGATTTGCGGTGGAACCACAAGCCCGCCGCTGAGTGTGCTGGGCGGCGGCGGCGGTTCATACAAATGCTGATGCAACACGACCGGCCACGATTCGCTGGCAAAGGCCACGCGCCCTGACAGCATTTCATAAACGACCATCGCCAACGAATAAATGTCTGAGCGCGCGTCAATCTGTTCGCCGATAGCGCCTGCGGCTTGTTCAGGCGACATATACGCAGGCGTTCCCAACACCGCACCGGGATTGGTGTGCATGCTGAAAGCCTGGGTTTCGGACAAACGCGCGATACCGAAATCGAGAATTTTGACGACCAGATGATCGTCTTCGCGCACGAGCATCAAATTGTCGGGTTTGATGTCGCGGTGCACGATGCCCAGTTTGTGCGCGGCGGCCAATCCGGCGCACACCTGACGCGTGATTTCGACCATCTCACTCAAAGCCAGCCGCCGTTCGAGCATGACTTCGCGCAACGTTTTGCCGTGCAAATACTCCATCGCCACATAAATCTGGCCGTCTTCGGTAATGCGGCTTTCATAGATGGTGACGACGTTGCGGTGCTGAATGAGTCCGGCAGTGGCGGCTTCGGCTTCGAATCGTTTGATGACCTGTGGATTGTCGGCACAGGCGCGGTTCAAGACCTTGAGCGCGATGGGCCGATTGCCAACGCGCAACTGTTCCGCCAGATACACATCGCCCATGCCGCCGCGCCCCAAACGGCGCACGATGCGGTAATCGCGCGTGATCTGTTCACTCAAAATCGTGCCGGCGTACGGCACCGGGTCTGCTTGAGGCATCAGTGATCCTTATCTCCCTTTTTCTTCTTGCCGCCCTTGGGTTGCAACTGGGGATTGCGTTGTAAGGCTTTCAGTTCGTCTTCGAGCGCGGCACGCTGGTCGGCGCTCATCTTGAAGCCGTAGCCTTTCAGGTATTGGCGCAGGTGCTCAGCGGCACGCGCCGAATTTTGCTGTGTGGCATACGCCGAATAGAGCGTGAAATGCGGATCGTAAAAATCGGTCAGCGTGGGAATTTGCGCGGCCTGGCGCAACGCGTCTTCGGCGTCTGTAATGGCCGAGGCGACGTTTTCCTGTAACAACCACAAACGGGCGCTGGTTTCGAGCAGCAAGACGCGGCGCAGCGGATCGCGCAATTGCTGGGCGTATTTGCTGGCTTCGGTCAGCGCCTGACGCGCATCGGTCAGATAGTTGCTGTTCCCCGCGACGGCGTCGTCCAATTCGATGGCTTGCACATAAGCGCGCGCCAATGCGTGATTGGCTTCGGCCAACGCCGCCGTCGTCGAAAAGCGCGCGCCCGAAATAAACACGCGCCCCATCGAAAGTTTTTGCGTGGTGTCGTTGGAAGTAATTTCGCGTTTGCGCGTCAATTCACCAAACAGATTGACGGCTTTTTGCGCTTCAGAGATGGCTTCCTGCAACTTGGCGTTGGGCGTGGGCGAGGTCTTGCCCGTGGCGCGCAAGGTCTCGCATTCTTTGCCGCCCAAATCCATCAGCACATCCGCCAGAATCAAATGCGCGGGCGCTGACAGCGGACGATTGCGAATGGCGCGGCGCAATTGCAATTCCGCGCCGATCAGATCGCGGCGCAAAAAGAGCAAATCAGCCAGCACCAACCGGGCGAAATCGTCATTCGGATGACGCGCGACAATCGTGCGCAATTCGCGTTCGACTTCGTTCAGATTGTCGCCTGCTTTGAAGCGGGCTTCGGCCAGCAAGGTGCGCGTTTCGTAATCGGTCGGGCGCAATCGAATGGCTTCGCGAAAACTGGCGACCGCTTCTTTTTTGCGATCAAGCGATTGTTCGGCGCGCCCGCGATAGACAAACGCATCAGCATACGCGCCGCCGTTGGCCTGAATTGCCCGATTCAGCAAATCAATCGCTTCTTCAAATTGTTGCCGGTCGTAACTGGTCAACGCTTTGGTAAACAAATCTTTGGCTGCCGGTTGCGGCGTTTGCTCGTCGCGCACATAGACATTGACTTGCGCCGGTTCGACTTCAACCAGCGGCGTCGCCTGTTTGTCTTCCTTGAAACTGCGCCGTTCATCGGCTTGCGAAAACGTCAGGTTGATTTCGTAAAACAGCGAACGCCCAGGTTCGACAGTGGTTTTGCGCTCTTCGCGCAAATTGCCGCGAATGAACGTCAGTTTGTGTTCGCCTGGCGGCAACGCCCAGGTGCGTTCAAAGCGCGCACCGACGGTCAAAGGCGCGGTGTCATCCAGCGAAACCATCACTTCGTTCAAATCTGGCGCACGCACAACCAAGGTGCCGCAATTCGGCGGCTCACAAGCTTTCGCGCCGTATTGCACGCGGGAAAGCGCAATGCGGTTTGCGCCGATTTTGGTCGTATTGAAATAGGGATTCTGGCGATTGTTGGTCAGGCGCGGAACTTCGTTGCGCAAATAGCGCGTCAGTTCGTCAAAAATCACCACGCCGTCTTTGTCGTTGTCGGCGTGACCGCGCAAACCTTCGAGCAGGCTCCAGGTAAAAACGCCGTGTCCCAGGCTGTCGCGTTCGAGCGAGCTTTCGGTTTGTCCGGCGGCGGCAATCAGACCGACGCCGTCAGAAACCGTGCGCAAGCTTTCGATGGCCGCGCCGCTGTCACGCGATTGCGCCAATCGCACGCCGCGTCCGGCCATATCCACGCCCGCGCTGTGACAGGTGTCAGACAACACCAAACCGCTTTTCGCCGGAATCTCGCGAATCAGCTTTTGCACATAATCCATGCGCAAGGCCGTTTGTTGGATCTGACGCGGATCGGTGTCATACAAAAAGAAATACGGCACTTCATCGGTCGTGTTGGTTTGCAAGTTGCGCTGCGGCACGATCACGCCGTGCGCCGCCAGATAGACAACGAAATAGGCATCGGGTTTTGCCTGGCGCAACCCGTTCAGCGCAGCTTCGAGATTGGCTTTGGTCGCTTGTTCGTCTTTGAGCAGGATCAAATGCCCGCCTTCAGCCACATCACGAAATCCGCCGCCCTCTTCGCTCTGCAAAAAATTGCTGATCGCTTGTGCGTCTTCAGCGGCGTATTTCAGGTTGGCAATACGCGAACCTTCGACATCCTGATCGCCGTGCTGATAGCGCGAAATGCCGACGACCACAGCCCAAAGTTCGGGTTTGACACCGCGCGCACTGTCACCCGGCGAAGCGCCGACATTGAGTTTGACGCCGCGTTCTCCTTGCGCCGCGCTGTGCGTGGGAAAGGTCGTCGCCGCCAACCAACACAAAAGCAAAATGGAAAAAGACAGCTTTAGCTTGCTCATAGGCTTTTTCATACACGCTCGTTCACGTAAAAAGCGCACGGCCTTTGCGCCTGCCAAGGCCGTGCGCAATCAGCGTTACGGTTTGATGACCGGGCCGCCTTTGGCCTTGATCGGCAGGCTATCGTCTTTGGTGACGACTTTGGTAACGCCGATAGCGGCGGCGGCGGCCACCGTGGCAAACACCGGAATCGCATTTTGCGGCGTCCAGAAACCGCTCACGAATTTCATCAGGCTGATCTGCCCCACCCAGGAAGCGGTGGTGCCTTCGACGGTGGCGGTGATCGCCCCCACGGCGACTTCAGCGCCCGCAACAAATGTCACGCGTGCAATGCCG
>JAEUQO010000358.1 GCA_016789605.1 Acidobacteriota bacterium | reverse complement strand
CACGCCGACGAAATTCGCGCGCTCGCGTTTTCACCTGACGGTCTGACGCTCGCAACCGCCAGCGAAGACAACACCGTCAAGCTCTGGCAAGCGCCCGCAGAACAATCGCCAGACGTTTTGTCACACGACACAACGACAACCGCGGCAGTTTTCACCCCCGATGGGCAGACCGTCATCACCGCCAGCAAAGACACGCTGTATTACTGGCGCGCAAGTACGGGCGAATCGGCAGGTAGTCAGAAAACGCCTGCCGGGATCAACAACCTGGGAGTCTCGCCTGACGGTCGCTTCCTGGCGGTTGCGCAAAGGGATAAAACCACGACCATTTGGGAACTGCCTGCACGGCGGTTACGAACGATGCTGACAGGCCACCAGGACATTGTCTTTAGTGCGGTGTTTTCAGCAGATAACCGCTGGCTGGCAACCAGCGCGCGTGATCACCAGACAATCCTTTGGGACGTCAACACCTTTCACCAGGTACACACCTTCACCGGTCATACAATGGGAGTGAAGGCGCTCGCCTTCACCGCTGATTGCCGCTCTCTCATCACCGGCAGCAGCGATCACACCGTAAGAATTTGGGATTTGCCCAGCAAAGCTTTGCTGAGTACGCTGAGCGAACACACCAACGAAATCTGGGCGCTGGCCACCTCGCCTGATGGGCAACTAATCGCCACTGGCAGTTACGACCGATCAGTCAAAGTCTGGGATAGACGCACTGGCAAGCCGATACGAACATTGCGCGGTCATGCCACAGGCGTGAAATCGCTCACCTTTTCGCCGGATGGCAAACGATTGATTTCGGGCGGCCTGGACGGTGCAATCGAAATCTGGGATACAGCCACCGGCAATGAACTTTCGACGTTGCGCGGCCATACCAACGCAGTCGTCTCGCTGGCGTTTTCTCCTGACGGACGGACACTGGCATCGGCCAGTTGGGACGGCACGGTGCATTTATGGCGCGCGGCACAAACGGCGCCATAAACATCAACTCAACCTCAATCTGATGAAACAATATCTCGCATTGCTCCGACACATTCTGGAAGAAGGCGAATTGCAGCAAGATCGTACCGGCACGGGCACACGTTCGGTATTTGGCTATCAAATGCGCTTTCGCCTGGCGGACGGGTTTCCGCTGCTGACAACCAAAAAGCTGCATACCAAATCCATCATCTATGAGCTGCTCTGGTTTCTGCGCGGTGACACCAACATACGCTACCTGAACGAACACGGCGTTTCGATCTGGAACGAATGGGCCGACGAAAGCGGTGATTTGGGGCCGGTGTATGGCAAACAATGGCGTGCCTGGGAAACGGCGTCGGGCGAGACGGTTGACCAGCTCAGCCAACTCATCACGCAAATCAAAACCACGCCCAACAGTCGCCGCTTGATCGTCAGCGCCTGGAATGTCGCCGACATCGAACGCATGGCCTTGCCGCCCTGCCATTGCCTGTTTCAGTTTCGCGTTTCCCACGGCAAACTCTCGTGCCAACTCTATCAACGCAGCGCCGATGTGTTTTTGGGCGTCCCCTTCAACATTGCGTCGTATGCCCTGCTGACGTTGCTGGTGGCGCATCAATGCGACCTGGAACCGGGCGATTTTGTCTGGACGGGCGGCGATTGCCACTTATACCTGAACCACCTGGAGCAGGCAGAACGACAACTGACGCGCGAACCGTATCCGTTGCCGCAACTGCGGATCAAACGCAAACCGCCGTCGCTGTTTGAGTATCAATTTGATGATTTCGAGCTGGTCAATTACCAGGCGCATCCGCACATTGCGGCGGCGGTGGCCGTCTGAGGCAGAAATTTTCCTATCGGCAGAATCTGACTTGCGCCTCGGACAATTCAATTCAATACTTTGGCGGAAGGGTGATCCCCTTGCACACCTCTCGAATACCTAAACAACGGAGATGCTATGAAACAGGACAAAATCACACGACGGAAGTTTGTCGCTGGGACAGCAGGCGTCGCGCTCGGAACGATGATCGTTCCACGGCACGTGCTGGGCGGCCCTGGCTATCTGGCGCCTAGCGATAAGCTCAACGTGGCCGTGGTGGGTTGCGGCGGTCAGGGCGCAGCCGATGCGACGGAACTTGTAGTCGCTGGGGAAAACATCGTGGCCTTGGCCGACGTGGACTTCGGCTATGTGGACAAAGCCGTCGGCGAACGCACCAAAAACCGCGATGGCAGCCCGAACGAATCCGCGGTCAAATTGCAGCAGGCCTACGGCAAAGCCAAACGCTATGCCGACTTCCGCGTGATGCTCGACCAGCAAAAAGACATTGACGGCATCATCGTCGCCACGCCCGACCACATTCACGCCATCGCCGCCAAAGCTGGCTTGGAAGCAGGCAAACACGTCTATTGCGAAAAACCGCTGACCTGGTCTGTGCAAGAAGCCCGCGTGCTGCGCGACATCGCGCGCAAAAATCCCAAACTGACCACGCAAATGGGCAACCAGGGACACTCCAACCACGATGCGCGCCTGATCAACGAATGGGTTCAGGCGGGCATTCTGGGTCAGGTGCGCGAAGTTCTCGTGTGGACCAATCGTCCGATCTGGCCGCAAGGTGTGCCGCGTCCGGGCAAACCCTCGCCGCAAGATGCTGCCGCAACCGCGCAAGGTCCTGCCGGACCGCAAGGCCAACGTATGGCGCGCGGCGGTTACGGGATGGCGGGCAGTTTCGGTAATGACTGGACGCAAGTCCGTATCAATAAAGACACCGCCTGGACGGTGCTCAACGAACCGACCAAACCCGATACGCTCAACTGGGATTTGTATCTGGGACCAGCGCCCGACGTTCCGTTTCACCCGATTTACCACCCCTTCAACTGGCGCGGCTGGGTGGATTGGGGCACCGGCGCACTGGGCGATATGGGCGCGCACTTGATTGACCATCCGTTCTGGGCGCTCAATCTCGACCTGCCCACACATATCGAAGCGACGTCGTCTCCCTGGGGTTACGACAGCAAAAACAACCCGGTCAGCCATCCGCTGGTCACGCAAGCCGTCTATCATTTTGCGGCGCGCGGCAACCAGCCGCCCGTACGCATGATCTGGTGCGACGGCGGCTTGATGGCTCCGCGTCCGGCAGTCTTGCCCGACAACGTGCCCCTGGATCGTGGTGGTGGCGTGATCATCGTCGGCGAAAAAGGCATCTTGATGCACGAAACCTATGGCAAGAATCCGCGCCTGTTCCCCGAATCCTTGATGGAACAGGCCAAGAAAGTGCCGCAGAAATACGAACGCATCATTACCGACGACAAAAAGAACGCCTTGCACCGCGTCAACTGGGCCAAAGCCTGTAAGGGCCAGGCCAAACCGTGCTCGGATTTTGAATACGCCTCCAAGCTGACCGAAACGATGCTGCTCGGCATCGTGGCGCTCAAGACGGGCCAGGGCGTGCAAATCAAATACGACGGCGCAACAGGCAAAGTCACTAACAACGAAGCCGCCAACCAATACCTGCACCGCGAATATCGCAAGGGCTGGACGTTGTAAGCAGGCCGAAAGCAACCCAAGGCAGGATGTCGTGGCATACGCCGCCGCATCCTGCTTTTTCTTCTTCCCTCTTCTGCACCTACACCATGAAAAATCAGCGCGTTCCGCTTTGGCTGTGCCTGAGCCTGAGCCTGAGCTTGAGTTTGCTTCTGGCGGCATTTGCTTTGCTTCCTGCTTCTGTCCCCGCCGCCCAAACCAAACCCAACATCATCTTCATTCACGCAGACGACCTGGGTTATGGCGATTTGAGTTGTTACGGGCAAAAGAATTTCCGCACTCCGAATCTTGACCGGCTGGCGGCTGAAGGCACGCGTTTCACGCAATATTACGCGGGCAGCACGGTCTGTGCGCCGTCGCGCAGCGCCTTGATGACAGGACAACACACCGGCCACACGCGCATTCGCGGCAACGCGCGCTATCCCTTGCAGCCCGAAGACGTCACCGTCGCCGAAGTCCTCAAAGCCGCAGGCTATCGCACCGGCTTGATCGGCAAATGGGGGTTGGGCGAAGCCGGTTCCACTGGCATTCCCAACAAACAAGGCTTCGATTACTTTTTCGGGTATCTGAACCAACGGCACGCGCACAACTATTACCCGACATTCCTGTGGCGCAACGAAACCCAAGTGAAGTTGCGCAATCTCGTGCCCGATGAAGACGCCGAAGGGTCCGGCAATTCGACCAACCGCGTGGATTACACGCACGACCTGTTTGCCGAAGAAGCCTTGCAATTCATCGCGCAAAACCGGCCACAGCCATTTTTCCTGTATCTGGCCTTCACCATTCCGCACGCCAATAACGAAGCCAAAGCCAAAGGCATGGAAGTGCCCGAGCTCGGTGAATTTGCCGCCAAGGATTGGCCTGCGCCGGAAAAAGCCAAAGCGGCGATGATTACGCTTATGGATCGTGACGTGGGACGTTTGCTGGATCGTCTGAAAGCATTGAACCTCGAAAAAAACACGCTGGTACTGTTTACCAGCGACAACGGCCCGCATAAGGAAGGCGGCGCTGACCCGGCCTTTCACGACAGCAACGGCCCCTTGCGCGGCATCAAACGCGACCTGACCGAAGGCGGCATTCGCGTCCCGATGCTGGTGCGCTGGCCTGGCCAAACCAAAGCCGGAGCCGTCAGCCAAACCGTTTGGGCGCATTGGGATGTGCTGCCGACGTTGGCTGCTGTTGCGGGTGTCAAAGCGCCAGACAAGCTCGACGGAATCTCTCTGCTGCCAGCGTTACGCGGCAAGAAAATGCCTGTTCATCCAACCCTGTATTGGGAATTTCACGAGCGCGGGTTTGCGCAAGCCGTGCGTATGGGAAACTGGAAGGCCATCCGCAACAACCCCGGCGCACCGTTGGAATTGTATGATTTGCAAACGGACGCGGGCGAGCAAACCAATGTGGCGGACAAACATCCAGAAATTCTTCAGCAGATCGAAAACTATCTAAAAACAGCGCGCACGCCGTCGCCACTTTGGCCCGGCCAAGCCGCGCCCAACCGCTGAGCCCAATCTTTACAAGCCCAGAGCCGCCCAAGAGTTGCCGGATTTCTTATGCTGGCCTATACTGAGGTTAACTTGGATGACACATTGACTTACTGATTAACACATACCTTACTGATTTCAACTAAGCTTTGCTGTGAGAAAAAAATCTGGGCGCTCAACGAAAACGACAATTTCGTTGGACGCGCGGAGATTTGTGACGTTACCCCTTTGAGCAAACCGGATTCGGTTTGCGCAGAACTACTTTTTAGGAGAGTCAAATGAAAGCCACAGCAAGATTGCTTTGGATTTGTCTGTTGACCCTGGGCCTGGTTTCTTCCGTGCTAACCAGCGCCTCGGCACAGACATACACTGCGACCTTGACCGGCACAGTCTCTGACCCACAAGGTGGAGCCGTACCGAGCATCAAAGTCGTAGTGACCAATCAAGGAACCAAACTCGAATACACCGCACAAACCAGTGCGACGGGTGCATACACCATTCCCTTTTTGCCCGTAGGAAACTACGTTATCTCCGTCGAGGCCACAGGCTTCAAGAAATTGGTTTCAAATGAAATCAAGCTCGAAGTCAACCAGATCGCGCGCGTAGACCTCGCCTTGCAAGTCGGTGCAGTTACCGAAATCGTCAACGTGCAGGATGTCGCACCGATTTTGCAGACAGAAAACGTCACCGTCGGCAATGTAATCACCGGCCAAACTGCCACCAACTTGCCGTTGAACGGTCGTAACTTCCAACAGCTCGTGTTGTTGGTTCCGGGTGCGGTAACGCCTAACCCCGGAGCGTTTACGGGTGCGGGACAAGGTGCCCAAGGCCGTCCATATGTCAACGGCAACCGCGAACAAGGCAACGCCTTTTTGCTCGACGGCGTTTCCGTGGACGAAACGATTGACAACCGTATCGGTTACAAACCGAACGTGGACGCGCTCGCAGAATTCCGTGTCGAAACCAGCAATTCGTCTTCCGAATTTGGCAACGTGACGGGCGCAACCGTCAACGCAACGCTCAAATCAGGCACCAACGAATTCCACGGCAACGTGTTCGAATTTCTCCGCAACGACAAATTCGACGCCAATTCCTGGGCAAACAATCGCGCTTCCGCCCCGGATGCGACCGGCCGCATTGTCGGCGCACCCAAGCAAAAACTCCGTCGTAACGTTTTTGGTGGCACCATCGGCGGCCCGATCATCAAAGAAAAACTGTTCTTCTTTGGCGATTATCAAGGCACGGAAGAGCGCACCGGTGGCGGCACCTTGCGTACGGTTCCGCTGGCAGCCTGGCGCACAGGCAATCTGTCCGACATCACCACGCAAATTCGTGATCCACAGGGCGGCGTTTTTGCGGGCAACATCATTCCGGCCAACCGGATTGTGAACCCGGCGGCCAGAGCGCTCTTTGCTGATACGCGACTCTATCCGCTGCCCAACCGTCCAGGCATTGCCAACAACTACGTCACCGATTTTGCCAACTATACCGGCGGCTATCAGTTCGACGTCAAAATTGACGCTCGCTTGTCTGAAAAAGACAACTTCTCTGCGCGCTACTATTTTGGCGACTATGAATCCGGTCAGACGAAAACTGCTCTGCCCAGCGACATTTCCAGCACCAGTTTCAGCCGCCCGCAAGGCATCGTGCTGAACTGGACGCGCAATATCGGTTCGACGATCGTGAACGAAGCGCGCGCGGGATTGAGCCGCTCAACTTTCATCAGCGATTTCACCGATCCGAACAATATCGGCAATGGCAACAACAAGCTGGGCATTCCCGGTTCGCAAGCGGTGTTTGGCTTTAGCAACTTCCGCATTACGGGCACGGGCGGATTCGGCACCACTGCGGTGCGCGAATTCAACGTCACCAACACCTTCCATTACGGTGACAACCTGACGCTGATCAAAGGCAACCAGACCTTCAAAATGGGGGGCCAGTGGCAGCGTTACCAACAAAACCGTTTCTATCCAGGCAACAACGGCCTGCTCGGCTTCTTCTCTTACACGGGACAATTCACGGGCAACGGCTTTGCCGATTTCCTGCTTGATCAACTTTCGCAAAAAGGCATCGGCAACACCGGCGGTTCCAACCCTGGCACCTGGGGCCATCGCCAGAATCGTATCGGCGTGTTTTTCCAGGACGATTACAAGGTGCGGAGCAATTTCACGCTCAATCTCGGCTTGCGCTGGGAATACACCTCGCCCGTGATCGAAGTGGCTGACCGTCAGTCGAACATTGACATCACCACGGGCCGTCAGCTTTTCGCGGGCAAAGATGGCAACAGCCGTGCGTTGTACAAGCCTTTCCGCAAAGGCTTCGAACCGCGTATCGGGTTTGCCTGGACGCCTGAAAAATTCAACAACAAGCTTGTGGTGCGTGCCGGTTACGGCATCACGCAATACATGGAAGGCACCGGCGCAAACCTGCGCTTGCCGCTCAATCCGCCGTTCTTTGCTGAAGCCGACGTCACCTATGACGCAACTTCGGGCGCGGGTTCGATCTCGCGTGGTTTCACGGACGTGATCGTGCGCAACCAGATCGCAGGCATCATCCGCATTTGGAATCCCGATCTGCGTCCGCAGTTCACGCAGCAATGGAACCTCACGCTGGAATATCAGCTGAACAATTCCAGCTCGTTCTCGGCAGCCTATGTCGGCAACAAAGCCACGCATTTGGTTGCACCGGCAGACTTCAATCAGGCCTTGCCTGATTCGGGACCAGTCAGCGGCTGGCGTCCGCTGCAACAGCGCCGTCCGTTGTATCGCTTCCCCAACCTGCAGCTCGTGACGGCGATTGGCGGCACTGACTCCTATGGCAACAGCAACTACAACGGTCTGCAATTGAGCTACCGTCAACGTTACGCCAAAGGGCTGGAATTCCTGGCCTCTTACACCTACAGCAAAACGCTGACCGATAACATCGGCTATTACGGTAGCGGCGGCGGCGTCGCAGGTCTGGGTTTCTATCAACGCAATTACTATGACCGCAAGGCTGATTACGGACGTGCGTTCTTTGACGCGCGCAACGTGTTTAGCTGGGCCGGTTCCTATGAATTGCCCATCGGCAAAGGCCGTTCCTGGGGTGGAGATTTGCATCCCGCGCTCAATGCCGTGCTCGGCGGCTGGAATGTCAACAGCATCGTGAGCGCCCGTTCGGGCTTCCCGCTCTCGATTCGCGCCAACGACAACTCGCAACAAGCTCCCCGCGCTGGCGGTTATCCGAACATTGTCACGGGCGCTGACCCGTACAACTCGGACGGCTTGCGCCGTGCATTGTCGAACAATCCGGCAGATGGAGGCTTTTTCAATCGTGACGCGTTCACGCTGCCTACTGCGGGCACCTTTGGTAACGCTGGCGTCGGCATCGTGACGGCCACCGGATTCGTCAATGTGGATTTCGGCGTTGGCAAGAAGTTCTATTTCACCGAACGGTACCACCTGGATTTCCGTGCGGACTTCTACAACCTGCCGAACCATCCGAATTTCGCGCCGCCCAACGTCAACTGGAGCGATACCGCCAACTTCGGCAAAATCACCGGCACCTACGGTGGTGGCACCGCCGCTGGCGCGCGTAATCTGGAATTCTCGTTGAAGTTCTTCTTCTAAACGAAAGTTTCAGCCTTAGCTTTGGGGGAGTCGTAAGGCTCCCCCAAGTTTTTTCCCGCCTTTCTGCCTCGCCTTTTTTCCCGCGCTCACAGAATCTCTTGTCATTGGCGTGTGTCCCGGTTGTCAGGTCTCTGACCGATAGGGCAAACTGTGTCCCGAAGTTCCCGCGAATGTCTTGAAAGGTGATCCATAAGCAATGAAATTCTCGTTACGCAAAGTCACACTGTGGGGATTGTGTTCCCTGCTTGTTGGCACGTTCTGTTTGGCTGCGGCTCAGGCACAGCCCGCACACGGTCAGCGCTCCGGTTACATTCCGCAGCGCGTGTATGACGCCAAGGAAAAACGCTTCAGCGATTTTGAAGCGATGATGGCCGATCTGGCCCGGCAGGATGTCATTTTCGTCGGCGAACAGCACGACGATCCGGCGACGCATCGGCTGGAACAGGCCGTGCTCGAAGCGTTGTTGCGCCGTCGCGTGCCTGTCACGGTCGCGCTCGAAATGTTTGAACGTGACACCCAGGCCACGCTCGACGCCTATCTGGCAGGCCGCCTCAGCGAAGAAGAATTCCTCAAAACGTCGCGCCCCTGGCCGCGCTACGCCACCGATTACCGTCCACTGGTTGAATTGGCGCACGCGCACGGCTGGCCCGTGATCGCGGGCAATGTGCCGCGCCGGTTGGCGTCGCAAGTCTCGCGTCAGGGCCTGGACAGCATCAACGGTCTGTCAGAAACCGACCGCAAATTTGCCGCCGCCCAGTTTCAATGTCCGCAGGACGATTATTTCAAACGCTTTCAGGAAGTGATGAGCGGCAGCCATCCGACCGCCGACGGCAAAACGCCTGCCAAACAACCTGACGCCAAGGAACAGGAAGCCCAGCGCGCGATGGTCGAACGGTTCTATCAGGCGCAATGCGTCAAAGACGAAACCATGGCCGAATCCATCGCCAAACACGTCGAAAGCCAAACTGCCGCCGCGACCAAATCCGTCGTCGTGCATTTCAACGGCGCGTTTCACAGCGATTACCGTCTGGGCACGGCCTCGCGCACCGTGCGCCGGTTGCCCAAAGCCAAGGTCAAAGTCGTTTCCATCGTTCCGGTTGACGATCTGGACACGGTCAAAGCCGACGAATTTCGCAAACGCGGCGATTACATCGTCTTTGCCCTGAAACCGGCCAAAGCCGCGACCGACAACAAAGCGGCGGCTGCGCCGGCCAAAACCGCGACGCCCAAATAACCAGCGACTTCCCCGCTGTGAAACGACCAACAGCACAGAAGCCACAGGCAAAGCGCGCCTTTCTGTTTGTGTCTTTTGTGCTGTTTCGGCGTTGGTCATCCCCGATTACCGAGTATGCAAATTCAAAGCGAATTCGTTGACATTCCCGTGGCCGGAAAACCGATGCGCACGCTGGTGACGCAACCGGTCACGCCGGGCCGCTATCCGGGCATCGTCTATTTTTCTGACATCTACCAACTGGGCGGGCCGATGCAACGCGCGTGTGCGCGTCTGGCGGGGTATGGATTTGTGGTTGCGGCGCACGAAATCTTTCACCGGCGCGAACCGTCCGGCACGGTCTTGCTGCCCGACGACGAAGGCCGTACGCGCGGCGTGCAACACCAACTGGCGACGCCCGTCGCGCATTTTGACGAAGATTGCCGCGCCGTCATCGGCTATTTGCAGCAGCATCCGTCGGTGGCAGCCGACCAACTCGGCGCGGGCGGATTTTGCATCGGCGGGCATCTGGCCTATCGCGCCGCCTTGCAACCCGAAATCCGCGCGGCGGTGTGTTTTTATCCGTCGTGGTTGCACAGCGGAAAGCTGGGCCAGGGCGAAGCTGCCGATTCGCTGGCGCGCGCAACCGACATTCGTGGCGCATTGTTGCTGGTGTTTGGCGGTCGCGATGCCCTCTTGCCCGACGAAGGCCGCGCTTTGCTCGAAACCACCTTGCAAACCGCAGGCGTCCATTTTCAGTCCCGCCTTTTTCCGGCAGAACACGCCTTTATGCGCGACGACCGCGCGTCGTTTGACCCCGAATGCGCCGACCAGGCCTTTGCCGCCGCCGTCGAACACTTCCGCCGCGTGTTGGGGTAAAGGGCGGCGCGGAGTTCTTCAGCCAACCAGGTCCGATTGCATTTTGGTGGATTGAGGTTGCCACAGAGACACAGTGACACAGAGACCTTTGGGGTATGTCTCCGTAACGCTGTTGCCAATCCGTTTGCTGGATTGGGGATAGAGCCTCTTGAGCGTTTCTCAGTGTCTCTGTGACTCCGTGGCCAACCCCCACACGGCGTCAGGCGCTGGCCAGGGCGGCGCGGAGTTCTTCAGCCAACCAGGTCCGATTGCAGTTTGGTGGATTGAGGTTGCCACAGAGACACGGTGACACAGAGACCTTTGGGGTATGTCTCCGTAACGCTGTTGCCAATCCGTTTGCTGGATTGGGGATAGAGCCTCTTGAGCGTTTCTCAGTGTCTCTGTGACTCCGTGGCCAATCCCCTCACGGCGTCAGGCGCTGGCCAGGGCGGCGCGGAGTTCTTCGTCGCGGCGGTGGTAGCCGCATTCGTGGATCAGGCCCTCGGCTGCGGAAAGGTCGTGGGCGGGCGAATCCCAGGGATACATCACGTCGCGTCTGCCGCCAAACAGGCGCGCACGGTACAGGTGGATGTCGGCCAGAAAGAGCTTCATCGAACCGCGCGCCGCAATGTCCCAGGCTTCGTCCAGGTCGGCTTGCGCACTGTCGGGGCCGGTCAACGCGCCAGTCACCGCACGCAGCCAGGCGCGCGTGAGCAAACCAAGTGGGAGCATATGTTGCGTGCCAGAACGGCGCAGACCGGAGACGGCGGCTTCGATGGCGGGGTACGGATTGGGGATGGCGGAGGCTTCGAGCAGGGCCGCATACAGCGCGGCGTGTCCCAGCGTCAGATGGTCGAGAGCTTCGTCAAGAATGCCAAGTTTGCCAGTTACCCAGGTGAGCGTCTGTGCCGCACGTTCAGAAACGGCGCGACAGGCGGCGAGCAATTCTTCCTTCCTTATTCCACTGTCAGCCGTTTGCCAGGCGGCACGCTCTGCCTGGGCAAGCAACAAATCGCAATACTGGAAGCCTTGCAAGGAATACAGCAGCGGGTACTCGGGCTGGTCTTCGGCCTGCATCTGTTCGGCTTCGCCAAAGCGCGCTTCTGCTTCGGCCAGACGGCCCGCTTGGTGCAGCGCGTCGGCGTGGGTGGTGCGTCTAGCCATCCGCTGAAACGCATCGCCGCTGCGGTCGGCGAATTCCAC
>JAEUQO010000330.1 GCA_016789605.1 Acidobacteriota bacterium | reverse complement strand
CCAACGCCGGTATTGCTTTTGCCCGTGAACTGCTGGCGTTCCTGATAGGCAGCGGTCGAAGTCGGCGCACATCCGAAGTCGCGGTAGAAGCGGCGCAAACCATCAAGCACGCGCTGCCGCGTCCACCACTTTTCTCTGTAGTTCGTGTGGCGCATCGGTTTCGTTCCTCACCAGATTGTTGATGAATTGCGGTAGCGGACAGGCGGCGCAGATGTCCGCGAAGTTTCCCATTCCACAACTTTGGCAGACCCCGTCGAACGCTTTGAGCAGATCGGAAAAACGGAGTGCGCCTCTGTTGCGGGCTGACAGATCAGCCAGCGCATCAGCGCGTGTGTAAATGACAGTCAGGCAATCAGTCGCGTTCGCGCTTTTCTCCTTCCGTTTTCGACGGCGCTCTTTGTCTACGGTTGAATCGGTCTGTTCGGCTTCAACGATCCGGTCAACCATCTCCTTGAGTTTGGGAACAGTCAGCCGACGGGAAGCGACGAGATTGGCGAGCCGTTCCTGCCGGTCAATGTCCGTGATTCGAGTAAGCAAGGGCGCTAGCGTGATCGGCAGTTCGTTGCTATCGAAAAGGCGCTGCACCGAAAGCGGCAGTTTGAGAATGACCAGCCGCGACTGAATGCGAGCCGTGTTGATGCCGAGCTTGCGCGCCACATTCATTTGCGTCTGTCCACCGGCAACGAGGCGCTGATACGCCTTCGCCTCCTGCAACGGTGAAAGCTCCTCGCGCTGGATGTTTTCCGCGAGCATCACCTCTTCCTGCTCGACCGGTGAATAGTTCCGCACGATCACCGATGCTTCAGCGAGGCCGGCCAGTTCCGCTGCTGCTCTGCGGCGATGTCCGGCAACAACGAGAAAGCCATCCGGCTTTTCCGGGTGTCGCACGACGATGAGCGGCTCCAGGATGCCTTTCTCTTTGATCGAGTCAGCCAGTTCCTGCACGCTGGCCGGATTGACCACCCCGCGCGGGTTATGCGGATGCGGATAGAGATGGCAAAGCGCAACAGAGATGACGACCTGCGTGTCAGAGGATTGGGTTTTCATGACTTTGCTCATCGGTTCAGAACGCCAGGCTGAGCGCCTCTTCCCCAGCATTCAGCATTTCCTGCAACAACATCTCGGCCTGCTGGCTGGTTCGACAAAGCGCGTTCAACTCTTCCCAGTCCAGATCGGAGAGGTTTTCGATCTGATGGAGACTGCGCGAAACCGAAGCGCGCTTTGTCGCGGGCTTCGGCGAGCGTCTTTCTGTTGACGATCAGCGCGCCAGCATTCGCTGCGTTCCAGGTTTCCAAAACATTCATGCGCTCACCTCTCATTTCCTGTGATTGCCAGCCGTGATGTTCCCAACGAATCACATTCGAATCGGCATCAGAACGTAAGTGAAATTGATGCCGCCTGATTCAACGGGCCGCAGACAGAACTGTGTGTTGGCATCCTTGAGTTCGAGCCGCACACGGTCGCTTCCCGCGACGCTCAGGAAATCCTGCAAGTAGGTCGCACTGCATGCGGTGTTGATTTCATCGCCGTCGTAGCCTGCTTCGAGCATTTCACCAGCCTCGCCTGCGTCGCTCGCCTGCGAACTCAGCGTCAATTGCCCGGCTTTGATTCCAAGGCTGATGCCGTGCGTGCGTTGATCGGCCATCAACGCCACGCGCCGGAGCGCCGCCGCGGCTTCGTTCGTGTCAAGTTCCAGATGGCGCGTGTTCTCTTTCGGCAGGACGAGTTCGTAATTCGGGAAGTTCTGAGCGAGGCGGCGCGCGGCCATCCGGCGCTGGCCGGCCTGAAAGAAAACGTGATTCTCCGTCACGGCAAAGCCAATCTCCCCGTCAGCGTCAATCGCAATTCGCGCCAGCTCGCCGACGGCTTTTCTGGGTATGATCGCGTCAATCGCCAGCTCCTTACCGAATGTTCCGTTCACTTCCACGAGCGACAGGCGATGACCATCGGTAGCGACCATGCGCAGGTGGCTGTCGGCGAGTTCGAGTTTGACGCCATTGATGCTGTAGCGCGAATCCTGATCGGCGGCGGCAAACAAGGTGCGCGCGATAATCTGCCGCAATTGCGCGGCAGGCAGTTGAGCGGTCATCGCTGGCGCTGTCGGGACATCGGGAAACTGGTCGCGCCCGATTCCATTCAGCTTGAAGCGCGCGCGTTCGCAGGTCAGATGAAGGACACAGTTTTCCTCAACCTTGAAAACGACCTTCGCCGGCGGCAACGATTTGACGATCTCGTGCAGCTTCTTAGCCGGGACGCACAATGAGCCTTTGCCCGCCACCGCCGCTTCACAGGCGGTCGTCAGCGACAGGTCGAGGTCGGTTGCCTGCAAGCGCAGGCGATTGCTTTCGGTTTCAATCAGCAGATGGCCGAGAACGGGAATCGTCGCCCGCTTCTCGATCACGCCCTGCAGAAAGTTCAACTCTTTGAGCAACGTTCGCTGGTCAGTGACGAATTGCATCACGGTTTTCACCTCGTTTCAGGATGAAGGATTGAAAGTCACAGGAATGTTCGCCGCTGTTTTTCTGAGCGTGAGTAAAAGTCAATCACCAGCGGGTTGTGCGGCGGCAGGAAATAAAGAGGAATGACCTGTGCCGTTGAGGTAAAGCAATGGCAGCCTTTCGATTTCGTCACCGATTTCGGTGTGACGTGCAGGCTTGCTCTTCTCCTGGGCTGTTTCCGGCTTCGCCGAATTTTGTGGCTTCGCCTTCGCGGGTGGCGCCTCGTGCAGCAACAGCCTGCGCGCCTGCGCTTCAAGCTCGCCAATCTCCGAACGAATCGCATCCTGCCGCAGTCCCAACAGGTCGGCGTACACCTGCGCTTTCGACCGGATGCTCTGGTAAGTCGCCAGACGGCAAATGACGGTGTCTTCCCGCACGTTCGTTCCATCTTCGGCAAGGCGGCGCAGATCAGCGCGCAGTCCCGCAATCTCATCGAGCATCCCGGCGTGAATGGCCTGCACCATCTGAGTTTTGGTTTCTTGAAGGTCAGGCACGCCGAACGCACAGACGAATGGCTGATCGTCGCCGTGCGGCAAATCAGCGATCGCTTCGCGCAGACGAAACAGCTTTTCGCGGTTTCCTTTCGGAATGAAGTAAACGCCGCCGTTTCGGCGCAACGCCGTCGCCTGAAGCGAGTCAATAATTCGGCGCGTCATCTCGGACAGGTCGCCGGCGATGTGCAGGTCTTTGAACTCCTGCCAGTAGGGTTGCAATTCAGAGGCGACCTGCTGGCTTTCGTGATACGCCTCGATGCGCCCGCGCGCATCGGTCGAGCAGATCATCTGGCCGGTCTTCTTTTCCAACAGAATCCGCAAGTCGGTCGCATACCCCAGGCCGAGCGCCTTGAAATCAATGTCTTCGGTCACGAGCGCGAAGACCAGATGATCGCTGCCCGCGCGGTTGATGACGCGAATGAGCGTGCGCTGCTCTTCATCTGTCTGGGCCTGGTTTTGCAGCGTGCGCGTTGCTTGTGCCTGTTGTGCGCGCGCGGCAACCCAGGCTTCGAGCGCACGGCGCAGGGCCTTGCGTGGCGTCGGCGGATCGGGCAGAAATTCGAGGAAGCCCGCCCGGTCAAGCGCATCCCGGAGCGCAATGTGCTGCACGCGCAAACCGTGCAAACGCCACAGCACCGTATGCCCGACGATGGGAATCTGTTCCGTGGAAGATTCGACCGCATTGAGGTCAGTGAAAGCGTTGGTTTGCGACATAGGTACGGCCTCCTAAACCGAGAAGATCGTGTTGAGCGCGGGCAGGTCATCGGCCAGATCATCCAGCACGAAGACCGCGTCGCTGATTGCGTGCAGCAACTCTTCGCCTTGCGTCGTGCCGACAAGGACGCTGTATGCACGCATCCCGCGAACCGCTCTCCTTTTCTGCCATTCTTCTTGCACAGCCGATTCGATTTCGGTCAGGCCATCGCTGACGCAGATCACATCGGCCTTTTCAAACGCCGACTCATCCACCAATTCCAGCGCTTTCTCCATCCATTCCTCAAACACGGTACCGCGATTGAAGAAATGCTCGGCGCAGGCGATCACCTCATTGGGTATACTGTCGCCTTTTGGGAACAGGTCAAACCGCAGGTTGCCCGCGCCGGAAAAATGAATGACGGCGAAGTCGCGCTTCTGCCTGCGCGCGATAGACTGAAGTGCCAGCATCACAGCTTTGCTCCAAACCTCTTTCGTCATTGGGCCGCAATGGTCTTTCATCGAGCCGGACTCATCCACGGCCAGGATGAGCGGGCCGCGACCTTCCGGTTCATATCCGATCAGTTCGTACTGCAACAACCGGCGCTCGGCGAACTTCAGATAGAAGAGATCTTCCGTTACCGGGTCGGCCAGCAGTGCGAGTTCGCCGGGCAGGACGTGCGCCAGATCAGCGCCGATGGTGATGGAAGTGATCAGACTCGGCGGGTAATCCACCTTCGACTTTTGCACGCTCAGCGCAATGCGCTTGAAGCGGCCACTCATTTCGGCAATCGCGCGGAGCTTCGGCGAACGCAGCACCCGTTCAGCGAGCGCAAATTTCTCTTGCGCATTCAATTCGCGCTGGCCCTCATCTTCGCCGCCATTCCGTGAATAGCCGCCGCCAAACGCTGCAAGTGCGTTTTGCGTTGCTTCGGCTTCGGCAAGGGCCTCAGACATTCCTCGTCTGGCAGCTTGCCGGATGGCGCTCAACCGCTCTTCGCTGCCTGCTGCCAGTTGCTGTGCAAGCCGTGCCGCGATGCGTTCTTTGCGCTTTGCACTCGTCCGTGCTTTCTCAACTTGTGCGCGTAGTTCCTGTGCCTGTTCAGGATTGGCCTGGCCGGAGAGTTCGTTCAGTGTGTCAGCTTGCTTGAAGAATTTCTCGGCGGCTTCAGTGGCCGCGGCAAGCTGATTGATCTGTTTGCATTCTTTCGGATCGAGGGCCTTGAGCGCCTGCTCACTTGCGCCGATGGTGGCGATGGCGCTGAGCATCGCATCATTGACCGAGCCGCTTTCGCGCAATTGCCGCCACTCGCTCGTCTGCATCACCTCTTCAACAATCTGGCGATTGATTTCATAAGCGGCTTTGAGTCGCGCCTGATCGTTGATGCGCGGCGCGCGTTTGTGAAAGCTCCAGAACAAATCACGAATCAGCGCGGGCGCAGTATTGAGGCTTTCCCTTGCAACCGTCATCGTTCCGGCCAGCCGTTCCCAGGTCGAAGTCGCGCGGTCGAATTCCTGCACATCCCAGGCATCGTGATGCAGCGCCTGCGTCCCGTCTTTGATCGCGTCGGTTGAGATCAAATCTTGTGTGTTTGCTTCCGGCATCGCCTTAAACCTCTTTGCCCTTTCTCGCTAACGATCACATCGCGCCGAGGATGAGCGCGCCGACCTTTTCGCGCATCATCAGCACCGAACTGATCGCCTTCTCAATCTTGTCGGTCGGTCGTCCCTGCGCAAAGGCTTGCTCCTGAAGCTGCGTCAGCGTGGTGTGAATGTTTTTGAACTTGTCTATCCCTTCGGCGACGATAGCGACTTTCTCCTGCGTATCTCGTCCCTGCTGGTGAGCGAGAATCGTCGTGTCAAATACGGAAGCCGCCTGGTCGGTCAGTTCCGTCGCTTTGCCATTGATTGGATTTCCGATACGAGCGCACATTCGGCTGACGTCAGACTGCTGATCGGGCGCTGACCAGAGCACATGTTTGAGTACGATGAGATCGTCTTCTTCAATCGCGGCGCGCCCTTCGAGCAATGCGTGCGCGCGCAATACGCCGTGCGTCTTGCCCCAGCGCCGGTCGCT
>JAEUQO010000320.1 GCA_016789605.1 Acidobacteriota bacterium | reverse complement strand
TCAGGGCCATCTGACCGCCGAATTTGTGCTGACGCTCGACCGCACGCCGCTGGCCATTGCGCGCGAAAAACACGAAAGCGACATGGAATTTACCGAGGCCGACCTGAAATTTATTCAAGGGCACGGCTCTGGTTTGATCAGTGCGGCGGATTACGATCAGGCTGTTTCTGCCAGCATTCAGCACTTGAAAGCGGCGGGCGCATAAGTCAGACACCGGCATCGTGTTTGGTGAAATTGCCGGTCAAAAATCAGATCGTTGTTCAGTGTTGAGCTGTTGCTGTGTCCATCCATCTTTCTGCTTCCGAAATTGCACAAGCGCAAAGCCGCTTCCGCGCGCTGTATGGCGCAGACGCCGTGGCGGCGTTGCGTGCGCCTGCGCGCATAAACATCCTCGGCGAACACGTGGATTACGTGTCGTATTTGCCGACGGCTTCGTTGCCGTTTGGCAGCCGGGAACACGCCATGTGTTTGTGGTGGCGTGCCACTGATGACGGATGCGTCAGCGGCGCTTCGCTGGACGAACGGTTCGCGCCGTTTCGCTGTGCGCTCGCCGAAGAAGGTTTCGCCGGGCAAAACTGGGAATCGTTTGTCTTTGGGCGTCCGTTGCCCGCACCGCACTGGCGCAATTACGTCAACGGCGCGGTGCAATTTGCGCGTTGGAAATACGGCGCGCAGCTCACGCGCGGGTTGCAGTTTTTGCTGACTTCGACCATTCCGCCCAACAGCGGCGCGTCGTCTTCGTCGGCGTTGGTGGTGTTGGCGGGCGCTGCGATTCGACAGGCGAACGGCATTTCTTACGAGCTGGCGGAACTGGCGGCAGATTCCGCCCAGGCTGAATGGTATTTGGGCACACGCGGCGGAGCGCTGGATCACACCGGCATTTGTTTGGCGCGCGCAGGACACGCGGTTCATATTTCGCATACAGACAAACAGGCGACGTTGGTTCCGTTGCCGGGCGAATCGTTTCGCTGGCTGACGTTCTTTTCGCATCCGGCGGACAAAGGGCGCGCGGTGATGCTGGCTTATAACGAACGCGCCGCCGTCGCGCGTCTGTTGATTCCCGCCGTTCTTGCTCCCGGAGCCGCTCTTGAAGCCGCCGTCGAAGCGTTGCCTGAAAGCCTTTCGCTGGCCGACATCGCGCAAACGCATCCGGCTGTTTTTCAGGAATGCCAACGCGTTTTTCCAGCATTGATCAGCGAACGACAAACCGCGCCGTTGAAATTGCGCGACCGGGCGCGTCATCACGTGAGCGAAACAAAACGCGTCGCCGTCGCCGTGCAAACACTCAACCAGGTGATTTCGACGACAGACGCGCTGCGGACGCTTGGCCGTTTGTTGAATGACGCCCACGCCAGTTTGCGTGATTTGTATGACGTTTCGACGCCAGAGGTCGAGACGCTGCGCGACGTTATCTGCGCGGATGAGCACGTGTTCGGCGCGCGCTTGATGGGCGGCGGATTTGGCGGCAACGTGCTGGCGCTGACCTCGGCGGGGAATGTTTCGAGGCTGACAGAACGTGTGCAACAGGAGTTTTATGCCCCGCGCGGGCGCAATGGGGTTGACGAAGGCTCGGTGATGATTTCGACGCCGGGTGAAGGGCTGTCTGACGTGGTACTTTAACCTGAAAAGGAAGGGCGATGATGACGCAAACGAAGACCAAACCGATCCGCAACCTGCGCTGGTGGATTGGCGGATTGCTCTTCGCTTCGACAGTGATCAACTATCTCGACCGGCAGACGCTTTCCAATCTGGCGCCGTATCTGAAAAAAGATTATGGCTGGACAAACACCGATTACGCCAATCTGGTGATTGCCTTTCGCATTGCTTATTCGCTGGGGCAAACGGTGTGCGGACGTTTGCTGGATCGCTTTGGCACGCGGCGCGGGCTGACGATTTCGGTCATCTGGTATTCGGTGGTTTCGATTCTGACGTCGTTTGCCACCGGCTGGAAAAGTTTTGCGGGCTTTCGCTTTTTGCTTGGCGTCGGCGAATCAGCCAACTGGCCGGCAGCCACCAAAGCCGTTTCGGAATGGTTTCCCAAACGCGAACGCGGATTGGCGACGGCGTTGTTTGACAGCGGGTCTTCGATTGGCGGAGCGATTGCGCCTTTCATCATCATTCCGATTTACCTGAAATGGGGCTGGCGTCCGGCGTTTATCATTCCCGGCATTTTAGGCTTTGTTTGGCTGTGGGCGTGGCGGCGGCTGTATCATCCGCCCGAAACGCATCCACGCATCAGCGCCAGCGAGAAAGCGATGATCCTGGCCGACAAACGGGCATCTGCGCCAGAAACTGACAGCCCGCGTCCGGGGTGGGGCGAATTGCTCATGCTGCCGCAAACCTGGGGCACCATCGCTTCCAAGGCGTTGACCGATCCGGTCTGGTTTTTCGTGACAGACTGGTTTCCGATTTATCTGGTCGCCAAAGGCATACAGCTCGAAGGCGCGTTTATCGCCTACTGGGTGCCATTTATCGCGGCGGATTTGGGCAACTTTTTTGGCGGCTGGGTGTCGGGCGTGTTGATCAAACGCGGCTGGTCGTTGGGCGCGGCGCGCAAAGCGTTGGTGGTTTTCGGCGGCGTGGGCGTGACGCTGTTGATCCCCACGATTTTTACGACCAATCTGTTGGTTATCGCGTTGTTGTTTGGCGCGGCGACGTTTGCTTACGCGGCGTTTTCGACGATTGCGAATGTGTTGCCGTCGGATTTGTACACCAGCGAATCGGTTGCTTCGGTCAGCGGGATGAGCGGAACGGCGGCGGGCATCGGCACGATCATCGCGTTCAAATTGATCGGCTATTTTTCAGACGAACGTGCGGCGCAAGCCACCACCTCGTTTGATCCGATTGTGATTGTGGCAGGATTGGTGCCGCTCGTGGGAATGATTGTGGTGTTGGCGTTGGTGCGCAATACGCGCGCCACCGAACAGGGATTAGTGCGCAGGATATGAAACCTCTGAAGATCGGAATCAGCGGCGTGCGCGGCATTGTCGGCGAAACCTTCACGCCGGAATTGGCCGTCGAATTCGCGCAAGCCTTTGGGACATATTTTGAAGGCGGGCCGATGTTGGTCTGTCGCGACACGCGGCCTTCGGGGCCGATGGTGCGCGCGGCGGTGATGGCCGGATTGCTCTCTGCCGGTTGCAAAGTCATTGATCTGGGCATTTGCCCGACGCCGACGATGCAACTGGCGGTCAAACACTTCAACGCCGCCGGAGGCATTTCGATCACGGCAGGTCACAATCCCGCGCCCTGGAATGCGCTGAAATTTGTGCGCGGCGATGGGCTGTATCTCAATCCGACCCAGGCCGAAGAGCTGCTGGACATCTTTCACCAGGGCGAATTTGCCAAGGCGCAATGGCACGACATTCCTACGCGGGTGGAAACGCGCGATGCGCTGGCACATCACATTGACGTGCTGACAGGGGCCTTTGACGTTGAAACCATCCGCGCGCGCAAATTGACGGTCGCGGTGGATTGTTGCAATGGCGCTTGTGCCGTGCTCAGTCCGCGCTGGTTGGAAGTGCTGGGCTGTCGCGTGCTGGCCATCAACGACGAAATTGGTTCGCCGTTTCCGCACAACCCGGAGCCGAAGCGCGAAACGATGGCGCAATTGCGCGCCGTCGTGAAAGCCGGACACGCCGACATCGGTTTTGCGCACGACGCCGACGGCGAACGCATTGGCATCGTCACCGAAACCGGCGAAGCGCTCTCAGAAGAATTGACGCTGGCGATTGCCGCCGACATCAAGTTGCGCGCAACGCCCGGCGTGGTGGTGACGCATCTTTCGACTTCGCACGCTCTCGAAGCCATCGCCGCGCGCTATCACTCCACCGTTATTCGCACGCCGGTTGGCCAGCCTTACATTTCCGAAGCGATGGTCGAACACAACGCCGTGCTCGGCGGCGAAGGCAACGGCGCAGTCGCCCTGCCAGAGATTCAGGCGACCAATGACGCCGCCGCCACCATCGGTTTGTTGCTCGAAGCGTTGGCCCGCACAGGGAAACCCATTTCAGCGCTGGCGGCTGACGTGCCGCGCTTCACGATGCTGAAACATTACGTGCCGGTCGCGCCGAATTTGCTCTTTTCGGTGTTGCACGATGTACGCGCCGAAGCCGAAACCGCTGGCGCGGACGAGATTGATCTGAGCGACGGCATCAAGCTGTCGTGGCCGGACGGCTGGTTGCACCTGCGCGCCTCCAACACGGAATCCATGATCCGCGTGATCGCCGAAGCGGGAAACGCCGTGCGCGCGGAAGAACTGATGGCCTGGGCGGTGGATCGGTTGAAGTAAGGAGAACAGTTGTTATGCGTGCAATTCCAACGTTGAAAATCAGCATTTCCGGCGTGCGCGGCGTCATCGGGCAATCATTGACGCCGACCTTGCTGACGCGCTTTGCCCAGGCGTTTGGCACCTATGTCGGTTCTGGCACGATTGTCATCGGGCGCGACACGCGCACGTCTGGCGAAATGGTTCGCCAGGCAGTCATCGCCGGATTGCTTTCCAGCGGCTGTCGCGTGATTGATCTGGATGTGTGTCCCGTGCCGACGGTGCAATTGCTGGTGCGCCAGCGCAAGGCTTCGGGCGGCATTGCCATCACCGCCAGCCACAATCCGGCGGAATGGAATGCGCTGAAATTCGTCAATGCCGAAGGATTGTTTTTGAGCGCTGGCCAGGCGCGTGAACTGCTCGATATTTATCACCAGGGCGATTACACCAAAGTCGCAGGCGGCGAAATGCGCAGCGTGGAACCGTTTGGCGGCGCGCTGGAGGCGCATATCGAAGCGATTCTCGCGGCTGTGGGACAACTGCCGCAGCGAGAACGCAAGCTGAAAGTTGCTCTCGATTCCTGCAACGGCGCGGCGTCTGTCATTGCGCCTCGTTTGTTGCAAACCGTTGGCGCAGAAGTCGTCAGCATCAACACGACGCCGAACGGTTCGTTTCCGCGCGGCGCTGAACCCATCGCCGAAAACCTGGGCGCGCTTTGCCAGTTGGTGAAAGACAGCGGCGCTGACGTGGGCTTTGCACAGGATATGGATGCCGACCGGCTGGCCGTGGTGGACGAAACCGGCACACCCATTGGCGAAGACAACACGCTGGTGCTGGCTACGCGGTATGTGCTTGGCAAAACGCCGGGGCCGGTCGTGACGAATCTTTCGACCAGTTCGGCGATAGATGATGTCGCGCAGATGTTTGCTTGTCCGTTGCATCGTTCCAAGATCGGCGAAGCCAACGTGACCGAGATGATGCAAACCGTCGGCGCAGTCATTGGCGGAGAAGGGAATGGCGGTGTGATTTATCCGCGCGTTAATTTTTGCCGTGATAGTCAGGTCGGAATGGCATTGATTCTGCATTTGCTGGCCGAAAGCGGACGCGCGGTGTCGGCGCTGGTGGGCGATTTGCCGCGTTACAAGATGATCAAGGAAAAGCTGGAATGTCCGTCACACAAAATCGGCGAGGTGTTGCGGCTGATCCGAAACGATTACGCCGCCGAGCGACAGGATTTGCGCGACGGCGTAAAAGTCAGTTTTGCTGAAGGCTGGTTGCACGTACGCGGTTCCAACACGGAACCGATCATACGATTGAGCGCCGAAGCGAAAGATGAAACCTGGGCGCGTCAGATGCTGCACGACGTGCTGGCCAAAGTCACGCGCGTCGTGCAATCGTAAACGCCGGGTCAGTTTTGCGCGGGCTTTTGCGGCGGTTTCAGCAACGACGCCAACCCGCCTGCGACCAGGATGCAGACGACCAGAAACCACATGCCCGGCACATACGAATCGTAACGTTTGCTGAGATAGCCCACGACTTTCGGCCCGAAATATCCGCCCAGATTGCCAAACGAATTGATCAAGCCGATCGCCGCCGCCGCCGCTGACGCCGTCATAAATTTGGTCGGCCAGGTCCAAAACACCGGCAGGTAGGCGTGAATGCCATATCCCGTCAGACACAAGAAGATAAACGTGGCCACCACGTTGTCGCCCGTCAGAATGCTCAGCGCCATCATCACGCCGCCAAAAAGCATCGGCAGCGCCGTGTGCCAGCGACGTTCACCGGTGCGGTCAGAGTGTGCGCTGTTGATCAACATCCCGACCAAACCAAACGCATACGGCACAGACGCGATGATGGATTGATACGTCGTCGAATCCGGCACCATCTTTTTGGCAATGGAAGGCAGAAAGAAGGTCAGTCCGTAATAGCCCGTGACCATGGAAAGATAGGTGAAGCTGAGCAAAATCGTCTTGGGGTTGGTCAGGCCCTGCTTGATGCCTTTCCACAAATCGTCTTCACCCGAAGCCAGTTTTTCGCGCCGTTCGCGATCCAGCTCTTCGGTGATCCAGCGTTTTTCATCCTCCGGCAACCATTTCGCTTCGTGCGGCCAGTCGGTCAGGATGTAAATGGTGGCGATGCCAAAGATGACCGAAGGAATGCCTTCGATGATGAATACCCAGCGCCAGCCCGCCCATTCGTTCCAATTGATGTAATGCATGATCAATTGCGAAAGCGGCACGCCGACCATGGTGGCGATGGGCAATCCGATCATGAAATTGGCTTTGGCTTTGGCGCGGTCTTCGTAACGAAACCAGTGCGCCAGATAGACGATGATGCCGGGGAAAAAGCCTGCTTCGGCAATGCCCAGAATGAAGCGCAGCACATAAAACTGCGTGACGTTGTCAGAGAAATTCAGCCAGTGTGTGCCGATCAAGCCCATCAGCGTGGCGATGATGCCCCACGAAATCATGATGCGCGCGATCCATTTGCGCGCGCTCCATTTTTCCACGATCAGCGTGCCGGGGATTTCGAGCAAAAAGTAGCCGATGAAAAAGATGCCCGCGCCCGTGCCGATGATGGCGTCGTCAAAACCCAACCCGCCTTCGCCCACTGCCTTTTTCATTTGCAGGGCCGCGACGCTGACGTTGGTGCGGTCAATGTACGCAAGGAAGTAGAGCAGTAACAGAAAAGGCATCAAGCGCCAGGTGATACGCCGCCGCGCGCTTTGCGCCACAGGCGAGAGCGTAGAGTCCGCCGAGCTAACCGCCATCGTGTTTCTCCTTGTTCTGGTAGCGTGGTGAAAATGAGTGATGGGTAATGCGGGCCGGATGCTACTCGGTTGCCGTGGCGATGGCAAGAGATGCGCCGGGCAATTGCGCGCACGGCGAAAAATCAGTGGTGTGGAAAACGAGAGAAACCGTTTGGCTGTCGTTGGTCGCTACGACTGGGCGCACCTATTTCACTGGCTGAAACAGGCTGGCTTCGTAACTGACGCCGAAGCTGATGCCGCTGCGCGGGCTGATGCGGTGCAAGCCGCGAATGCCGGCGATGTCCCAGTTCAACCCGCCTGCGCGAATGCGCGCACCCAGACGCGCCGTGCCATCAGATTCCGTGCCCAGCGGAGCATTCTTGCGTGTGCTATACCGTCCGTTGACTTCACCGACAAACGTCAGCCGGTCATTGTATTGATAAGTCGCGGCCAGGCCGTAAAGCAGCACGTCATTTTGCGTAAAGCGTTCAATCGGCGCTGTCAGAATGCCCAAGCCTACGTTGCCGTATACATACAGCCGTCCGAAATGTTTACCGGCCAGCACCGTGGCAAAGAAATTGTTTTGATTGACGCCAATGCCGCGCGTTTGATTTGAGTTGGGCATTTCCGCGCCAAAGCGGAATCCCACAGCGGGCGCACGCCGCGTTTCTTGCCGCAATTTGATTTTGGTCGCCAGATAAAAATCGCCGGTGTCGTGAGTCGAATTCGTTCCCGTGCTTAATTGCAAGGGGACGGCGCTCGGTTGGTATTGGCGATTGATGCTCAGAAAGTTTTGCATTACGCCGCCGGTTTCAAATTCGACATTGGGGGCCAGGCCGAACGTCAGCGACACGACGCCCACGCGCGTCAGATCACCATTCAAACCGGAGAGCGGAAAATCGCGATTTTGCTGAAAGTCGAAGCCGAATTCGAAGCGCACAGAGCCGGGTTTGACGATTTCCACGTCTTCGGTGATCAGCGGACGTTGTTGCGCGGCGGCGGTCAGGCTGCCGCACCAGACAACCAGGGCGAACTGAACAGCCAGAAAAAGCGTGCGTGATTTCCGTGATTTCATAAACGATTGAATGATTGTTGCTGTCTGAATTACTGACCGGCTTCGCGTACCACGCGAAAACCGATATCGAAGCGCGCGCGCGCCGGGAAAAAGTAATTGCGTTCACTGGCGCGCAATTGCACCGCGCCTTTGCCAAATCCGCCGCCGCGAATGACACGCGTCGGGCCTTCAAAGCCCATCAGCTTGAGCTTCGGCGCGCTGGCCGGGCCGCGCGGCTGGTTGCGTTCACGGCGTTTGTAATATTCAGGATCATACCAGTCCGAACACCATTCCCACACGTTGCCGACGGAAGTGTATTGATTGCCCACCGAACGCATGGCTTTTTCCCATTCTGCTTCGGTTGGCAGGCGATAGCGTTTGCCGGTTTGTTTCGAAAGCCATTCGCAAAATGCCACGGCGTCTTCCCAACTGACAAACACCACCGGCAAATTGTCTTGTCCGGCAGGATACGTGTTGCCCGTCCAGCCGTAACCGACGCCTTGCGGAGCGCGATGGCCGGTTGCATCCACAAACAGTTTGTACAGGCGATTGGTGACTTCTGCGCGTGAAATGTCGAAATCCGGCAAAACCACTTCGTGCTCAGGGCGCTGATCCTTCTCGCCCTTGTTTTGTCCACGCACAAATCCACCACCGGGCACGCGCACCAATTCCAATTCCAGGCGTGGTTTCAGTTCGATTTTGGCCAGCGTGATTTCGTTGGGTTTGATTGTGATTGCGCCGCTCGCTTCCAGAAAGCCCGGTTTGTTGGCGCGCAATTGATATTGCCCCGGAGCCAGATCGTTGATGGTCAACGGTTGGCCTGTTTGGCTGCGTCCGGCTGACTGCTCATTCAAGAAAATCTCTGCGTCAGGTTCGTTGACGGTCACGGCCAGTTTTCCCAGCACGGGCTTTTTGCGCATCGGCA
This sequence comes from Acidobacteriota bacterium, assembly GCA_016789605.1. Taxonomy (GTDB): domain Bacteria; phylum Acidobacteriota; class Blastocatellia; order RBC074; family RBC074; genus RBC074. The sequence continues at coordinate 16,165 of JAEUQO010000320.1, read as the reverse complement.
CTTCAAAACTGGTGGCCGTTTTGCCCATCGTCAGGTTGCCGGTCCAGGTTTCGTATCCTTCTGCGATTACGGTCAGTTTGTGTTCTCCGGCAGATACGCCTGCCAACACCAGGCGACCGTCCACACCAGACAACCCGCGATCATTGCCATCCAGCACGATCAACGCGCCGGGCGGAGCAACCAGCGTCAAGCGAATTGCGCCAGCAGCTCTTGTCGCAGGACCAGGTTTGGGTTTGGTTGTGGCGGGTTTTTCAGCAGTCTTTTTGCGTGTAGTGGTTTTGGGGCTGGGTTTGATGATCTCGCGTCCGGTGGGGTCTTGCGCCACAGCCTGTCCCGCGCCGCAAAGTGCGCCGATACACACAACCCAGACGCAAAATATCCGTTGGCCATTCATACGTAAATATGTCAGCTCGCATGACCCGGTTGCGAAGTGCGCCACCTATTTCACATCGCGCACACAACGAAAGCCGGTTTTGTCGCGCAAGCGATCGGTCGGCAACACGCCACGATAGGTGGCCGTGGCACGATCACGGGGCACGTCATAAGCTCCGCCGCGGATCACTTTTCCGAGCGCAATCTCTTCGTTTGTTTTGGCGTAATTGACCAGATTGCTTGAAGTCCATTCCCACACATTGCCGCACATATCCTGTAGCCCAAACGGGCTGGCGCCTTGCGAATAGCTGCCCACGGCACTGACCTGGCCGCCTCGTTCACGGTTCGCGTTGGCCCAATTCTGTTCCCAGTTGTTGCCCCAGGGATACAAACGGCCATCGGCGCCGCGCGCGGCAAATTCCCATTCCTCTTCGCTGGGCAAGCGCTTATTGGCCCATTGTGCATAGGCTTGCGCGTCGTCCCACGATACGTTCACGACCGGGAATTGCGCTTCTCCCGGCGGAAAGGCTTTGTCCTTCCAATGTGGTGGCGGGCGATGCCCTGTGGCCTCAACGAATTTGTGATATTCCTCGTTGGTCACTTCAGTGCGATCCATGTAAAACGGTTTCACCGTGACGTCGTGGGCAGGGCTTTCGTATTTGTCGCCATCATTACGGCCCATCAAAAACTGACCGCCGGGAATATAGCTCATGCCTGCGGGGGCAGCCGCAGCGGCAGGCGACGGCGGCGAATTCTTAGGCGTCGTTGTGTTTTCTGTTTTTGCCGTCGGTGACGTCCTCGCCGATGAATCTGTTGGGGTAGATGATGAGCGCGACAAAAAGCGCCAAGCCAAAACGCTTCCCAGCGCAAGCACCGCCAGCAGCAATAACAGCACCAGCGGGCTTCTGCGGCGTGAGCGTTGCACATTGACGTTTGGCGTTGGGAACTGTGCGGCAAAATTTTCTGAGCGCGAACTGATCGGCAGATTGTCTGCTGGCGTGCCTTGTCCGGGAAGTGGCGCGCTGGGGCGTTTGGGCGGTTCTGCGGAAACGACAGGCGGCGGCTCTGGCGCAGGCGGCGTGAATTTGGGTTCGACGGTCGCAGGCGTGATGACTGTTTGTTCCGCCGCTTCAATTTTTGGTGGCGCAAGCGGTTCGACGAGCGCTTTTGGTTCGGCTTCCGGCGGTGTGAAGTTGGTTACCGGCACTGGTGGCGCAGGCGGATCAATCAACGTCGGACGCGCCGTAAATTCCTTTTCCAGCACCCGCGCTTTGGGCGATGGCGGTTCTGTTTGTGTGCGAAATGCGCCGGTCGGCGTTTGCTTGTTTACCTTGCCGCTATTGCCACCATCCAGAGTGCGACCGCAAGCTTCGCAAAATCGCGAAAATGGTTTGGCCTCTGCGCCGCAATACTGACAACGCACTTTGGCGATTTCTGGCGGTTCTTCGACGGGAGCGGCAGGCTTTGCCTGTGGATTGACGACGACCGGTGTCGAGGTGGAAAGCAGCAACGCACGGTCGCGATCCAAGCCGCAATTTTTACAAAACAGCCAGCCCGTACGCCACGCCATACCACAATGATAGCAAGCGCCAATGACGGTTTCTGGCACTGGCGCACCGACGCGCGTGCCGCATTGCTGACAGAAATTTTCGCCGCGAATGCTGCGTGCGCCGCAGCGCGTGCAACAGAGCGATTCAATAGGAAGTTCTGCCGTCGAACGTACCAATGCCTGGCCGCAACGACGGCAAAAACTGAGATGGTCAGGGTAGTGCAGATTACAAGCCGCGCAATACATGGCCAACACGCTTTCGCCAGGACAATTTTGCCAACGCAAGGTCAGTTGCGGGCAGTCGTTTCTGATATTGCTGGAAACGGGGCTGCGGCACAATGCCAATTCAGAAGCCGGGTAATCATAGGTCAGCGCAAACCACTGTGCAAGCAAGAGATGAGCGCTCTTATCCAGCCACGGTAGACCGCACTGTGCGCCGCTCTGCTCGGCTGGTAAAAATGCTCGTGGAAGATCGTCGCAAAAGCCGGTGATGAGAGCACAATTTTTTCTTCGTTGTGTGATTTTAGGGGTTGCTATCTTCGGGTATTTTCGGTATATTTTCGGGCGTCAAAGGAGAGTACCGAAAATGGCTCTGACACCGAGACAAACAGAAATTCACGACTTCCTGGTGCGCTTCGACCGCAAGTATGGTCACGCGCCAACCATTGCCGAAATTCAGGAGCATTTTGGGTTTAGTTCACCATCCACTGTGCATGAACAGCTTTCTGCACTCGAACGCGAAGGCCTGATCCGCAAGCAGAAGAATATTCAGCGCGGCATCAAGATTGTACAAGCGGGAGTGATGAACGAAGACCTGGAGTTGCCGTTGTTGGGTGTGATCGCCGCCGGCGTTCCGATTCAAGCGATCCTGACGCGCGAGACGATTTCCGTGTCGCCGGATTTGTACGCGCCGCATCGGTTTGCCCTGCGTGTAAAAGGCGATTCGATGAAAGACGAACAGATCGTGGATGGTGATTTCATCATCGTCGAACCGGTCAAGGATCCGACTGACCCACGCGAAGTGCGCAACAGCCAGACGGTTGTCGCGCTTGTTGACGAAGGCGAGTCAGCCGGTGCAACTGTGAAGAAATTTTACAAAGAAGGCAACGTCGTTCGTCTACAACCGGCCAATGAGGCGTACAAGCCAATTGTGATTGAGCCACCCCGCCAAGTGCAGATTCAAGGCGTTGTGGTTGGCTTGATTCGTAAATACAAGAAGTGATCGCTCGCGGATCACTTTTATTTTGAAAATAGTGTTTCATACCTGAAGCAGGCGGCCTGTAGCCGCAACGCCAAAGGCAGATGGACGCAGTGCAACGGGCGCCACGCTCCTCGTGTATAAATCGGCTGGCTAAAACTGCGACTATCGCTGACACGTTAAAGTCACAAGTCCTAGGGATGGTTTGTGACAGTGATATAAAAATATAGACAACAGTTTCGTTTGACCCAGCTTCTGCTAAACACATCCGGTGGCGCGGAAGGTGCGCGCTCGCGCGTTCCTATGTCCCCTTCTGCGTTGGTGACCGATTAGGCGAATCGTTACCTGACAAGACTTGACCAGCGGTGTTGCCTGCGCGCAACCAGTGGTGAGGTGTGTCCGTAGCGACAGAAGCGGCAAAACAACGATCTTCTCAACATCCCGCCTGCACCACTTGAACCAAACCTCGGCCGGAGGGGCGTTTCACCCAGCTTGGCTGCCCGCGCCAATCTGGGTGAAACAATCCACCTGGTGCGTGCTTAAGTGCGGGATGCAATGAATAACAAGTTTGTGTTTGTTCCCGATCAATCCCAATTTACCGGGGCAGGCAGAAGTCTGCCCACAAGGAGGAAGCAATGAGCCGGAGTAGTGTTCAGGAAGCGTTCAAGCATAACCGCGCGCGCAAAAATGTGATTGTCGGTGGCGCTTTGATTCTGGTTTGCATCACACTTTTGAGCTGCGTGAGCAGTTTTATGATTTACCGCGAGGGCTTCGGTGATTTGCCATGGTTCGCCCAGCAAACCTTGTCTCTCTTCGCGGTGGTTGTCGTCGAGGGGGCTTTCATCTGGTTGCTTTATGGATTCACGCGCGCGTTTAGTTCTTTTATTGAACGTGTCGTTTGTCTCGCCGGAATGATGTTTCTGGTGTGTGTAATGGCGACCAATATCATCACTCACTTCATGATGGTCAAAGGCATCGGCATTTCGCCTTTTCAGCAGGCGTGGTTGGCCTGGGGCGCGGTGTCTGTGTTTATCGCAGTCTTGCTCTTTGTCCTGTTGATCACCCTGGCTGATCCTGTCGCTCGGCTGGTTCGTACCGAGCTTCGCTACACCGGCAAGCAGTGGGAAGTAATTCTGGCGGCCAAGGCCGACGGTCTTGAAGGCGAAGAAGTGCAGGAAGCGATGATCGAACGCGCGCAATGGGAATCGCGCCAATTGGCCAACAAAGTAATTGGTGAGGCGCGTCAGCTAAAAGAAAAGCGTATCAATCCCTTGCCGCAAACAGTGGAGGCTTATGACCCCCCAAAAGCGTCGCGCCGCTGAGTGGTAGAGGAGGGCGAACGGTTTCCTCCGACACGTATGCCAACGTGGAAGACTTAGCGGCGCAAAAAGAAGCCCGTCTCTCAACACCAAACGCAACACCGAAGTTTGATGCGCGCAATTTCAAAACTCAGTTGGACGAATTCGATGCGCAGCGCGAGGACGTTTCCCCAACGAACAGACGCCGCGAGGACATCGTCGCCACAGAGCCAGCAAAGAAAGCGGCAGCGCCCAAACGAAAAACAAATGCGGTTGCCGAAGAAAAAAAGAAAAGCGGTATTCGTAAACAAGGCAACACAGACACGCCACCGACGCCGACCGGCTGCGAATGGCGGGCTTCGGAAGGCGGATGGAATCTCTGGCGCACTTGGTCAGAGAAAGACGAAACAAACGGTAAACGCATCAAAAAAGGCCGCTATGCCGGGTATCTGAGCCAGAACGCCTGGCAGGTGATGAAAGAATATGACTACGAAACGTTTATCTCGCTCATCGCGGAGCAGGTTCGCCGACACGGCGGGCGCTAATCCGTTCGCAGTATTCGAGATCATCGCCGATGCACGCAAGATCAAAGACCGTTCGTCGAGCAAAGAAATTGTCGAGCGCGCCAAACGCATCGAACAACACGCTGATGGGATGGTCAAAATCATTCTGGGAACTGCCGATCTCTCCATTTCGGACGTTCCCGCCAGTGTGATCGAACAGATCGTCGAATTGCTGCGACCGCAGCGACAGTAATCCCCAATCCATTGCAACCTTGATTTCCCATGCTCTCTCGCTCAGCGAGACTTACCGGAGGTGTAGTTATGACGACTGATCAAGCTTTGTTTCTACGCGATTTTTTGTTGCAACGAATTGAAGAAGCGCACTTGGTAACCATGCGCGTTTTATATTCGATCCCCGAAGCCGATGGCGAATACAGACCCCACCCTTGGTCTCGCTCAGCGCGTGAAATGGCTATCCACATCATTGAGACAGAGCTGATGCTGCTTAACGGCATTGCGCGCGGCAAATTCAAACGCGAAGAAGATGAGATGCCGCTTTCATTTATGAGCCTGGCGGAGATGGCCCAATACTACGACGAAAAATTCAGCGCCGCCGTCGAGAGCGTGCGCAAATTGGGCGTGAAACCGCTCACCACGTATCTTTCGTTCTATGGCGTGTTTCGTCACCCCGCCGTAGTTTTTCTGACGTTCCTGCACGATCACACCGTGCATCATCGTGGTCAACTTAGCGCCTATGTCCGGGAAATGGGCGCTAAGATTTCCATGATCAAGGGCGTGGATGGCAGCTTCGTTTCGATGGGACAGCCTGCGATGAAGTATCTGTGGACAGAACGTCCGGCGTATGAAACCAGTGATCTGGCCCAAGCCGCGTAACGTTGATAGAACCATAGGCAGCACGCTGGCGTATCACCGAACGTCCAGCGTATTTCCCTGTACAAATTCATCAACCTGTCGGCAGTTGCGCTGCCCGTTCACGAAGGAGAGCACACCATGGAAGTTAACAAACACATTCCTGGCACGTTTTGCTGGGTCGAATTGGGAACCACAGATCAAGCGGCGGCAAAAACGTTTTACAGCACACTTTTCGGGTGGGGCATAGAAGATATGCCGATGGGGCCTGACAGTTATTACACGATGTTGAAGCTGAAAGGGAAAGATGTTGCCGCGCTGTATCAGCTAAGCCCCGAACAAACAGCGCAAGGCGTCCCGCCGCACTGGTTGCCATATGTTGCGACAGAGAATGCCAATGAAACAGCCAACGCCATTGTTGCCGCAGGCGGCAAATTGATGATGGAACCGTTCGATGTGTTTGATGCCGGGCGCATGGCAGTTGCCCAAGACCCTGCGGGCGCAAGCGTTGCCATTTGGCAACCGCATCACCACATCGGCGTTGGCATTCATAATGAAAACGACGCGTTTTGTTGGGCAGAATTGGCCACGACGGATGCGGCTGTTGCCAAAGACTTTTACGGCAAAGCATTCGGCTGGCGCGGCGATACAAAAGACGTAGGGCCGATGCCCTACACAGAGTTTTTCGTCGGTAATCAGATTGTGGGTGGGCAGATTGTGGGTGGAATGTTGGAAATGCCTCCGGAGTGGGGCCAGATTCCGCCGCACTGGATGGTCTATTTTGCCGTCGCGGATTGCGATGCGGTAACCGCAAAAGCCGAATCGCTCGGAGCCAAAATTTGCGCGCCGCCGTCTGACATCCCGAATGTTGGGCGCTTTGCCGTGTTACTCGATCCGCAAGGCGCGACCTTTTCGGTGATCGCGCTGCTTCAACAAGCGTAACCAGTTGTCTGTTTTTGAGCGCATTCGCGGAATGCTCGCATTGCTTGCGAGGTTCTGCGGTTGCGCTTTCTCTTTTAGGAAGAGGGAGGATTTGTGAGGCGACTTATGTTTTGGTTGTTGATTGCAATTGGCGTTTTGGCGGGATTAGGTTTGACCGCGACTTTGATTGGCAGTTTGTTGCCTGTGGATCACATTGCGACGCGTTCGCTGAGGTTGCGTCAAACTCCGCAAACTGTCTGGCAGACGATCACGGATTATCCTGGTCAAACGCAGTGGCGCGCGGATTTACAGCGTGTTGAGCGGCTACCGGATCGCAACGGCCACGAAGTCTGGTTGGAAGAATACGGGCGCGGCATGAAAATCCCTCTCGAAACAATCGAGGCGGCTCCGCCGCAACGTCTGGTACGTTTGATCGCAGATGATGAATTGGCCTTTGGCGGAACCTGGGAATATACAATTGCACCTGCCGCCGATGGCGCGTGCCAACTGACGATTACTGAACGTGGCAAAATCACTAACCCACTCTTTCGATTCTTGTCGCGGTTCGTCTTCGGTTACACTGCCACGATTGAAACTTACTTGAAATCATTGGCAGGCAAGTTTGGCGAAGCCCCGGATATTCGCTGAGGCGCAACAAGAAATAATAGAGAACAGGCACATGGCCGAATCAAAGACCAAATTTGTGTACAGCGTGCATCCAGGTGTCGCGATGGTGCAGAAATGGGTTGCGACGCTACCGGAAAAAACGGGCCGTTCGCTGGATGAATGGCTGGCGTTGATTAAACGTGAAGGTCCGGCAACGGAAAAAGAGCGCCGCGCGTGGCTAAAAGAAAAATATAGCTTGGGGACCAATACTGCTTCGTGGCTGGCCGAACGCGCTGACGGAAAGGGATTGGAAGATGTTGACCCGGAGCTGAACTTACAGGCGGCGGAAAAATACGTTGAAGCTATGTTCGCTGGCCCTAAAGCTGATTTGCGTCCGTTGTATGACGCGCTACTCACGCTTGGGTTTGCACTGGGCAAAGACGTCAAGGTTTGTCCGGGAAAAACCATTGTGCCGTTGTATCGCAATCACGTCTTTGCCCAATTAAAACCGAGTACCCGTACACGACTCGATCTGGGACTGGCGTTGGGCGATATGCCTGTGCCTGCGCGCTTGATAGACACGGGCGGATTCGCCAAAAAAGACCGCATCACTCACCGCATACCCATTTCGTCACTGGACGATATTGATAGCGAAGTGAAGCATTGGCTCAAAATCGCCTATGACCGCGACGCGTAATTCATTAAGGCGCCAAACGTGAAATCTGCCAGTCTTCGTTATGTCGCGAAAACACGATCCGATCGTGCAACCGGCTTTCGCGGCCCTGCCAAAATTCAACTCGCTCAGGCGTGACCCGGAACCCACCCCAAAACGGCGGGCAAGTGATGGGCTGATCCTGAAATCTTTGTTCAACCTCGGCCAACCGTTGTTCTAACACTTCACGGCTGACGATGACGTCGCTTTGCGGAGACGCCCACGCGCCCAACTGGCTGCCGCGCGGTCGTGTCTGAAAGTATTCTTCAGATTCCCGTGTCGAAACGCGTTCTACCGTGCCTTCGATTCTGACCTGCCGTTCAAGTGTATTCCAAAAAAACGTCAGCGCCACGTGCGGATTGGCCAGCATTTCGCGGCCCTTGCGGCTTTCATAGTTGGTGAAAAAGACAAAACCGCGCTCATCAACACCTTTGAGCAACACGATGCGCGCTGAAACACGACCGTCCTCTGCGGTAGAAAGCGTCATGGCTTCGATATCCGGTTGCTCCGCCTGCAACGCTTCAGCAAACCAGTGTTGAAATTGGGTAAACGGATTGTGCGAAACCGAGTCTTCGGTGAATGGTTGCGCCACATAATCGCGACGTAATGCGGCGATCTGTTGGCTGATCTCGTTCATATGATTTCCTCCAGAGGATGTTCTGCAGATGAATTTTTCAATTAAAAACGGGACGTTTGTTTGACGCCAGACCTCGTTCGGATTGGAACGCGCTTGCGCTAGACAGTCTGAAATTATATGCGTAGCCCAGAGCGGATGAACAGCAAGCATAGTGCGAGGGGACACAGGTTCAGGAACGGAATGCCGCTTGTGAAGCCTATTGACCGGCCTAAGCCCTTTCAGTACACTGCGCCTCGCCTGCGAGTTTTCCTCAACATCACACCAAACTCGCTGTTGATGAAAAAAGCTCGGGCATATGCGGATTAGGATGCAGCTTTCATATCGTCTCCCTTCGAGCTGCAGGTGGCTCTTTTTTCAACATCTCTTAAAAAAGACAGTTGTCTTTGTTGGATGTCGTTTCGATCACTGTCCGGCCCCTTACCTACATTTGCTCGAAAAAAAAGCACGAGCCAAATACAAACGAGCGTTCGCTAATGTAAGAGCGCGATAAGCAATACTATTAACATAAACACGAGCGTACCCCGCTTGGCTCGGCTGCAGAATTAGGTATACAGCTATGTTGAAGAATTTTGGTCAATTTCTTGAACAGCAACGAATGGAAGCGCAACTGTCAGTTTCGGAACTGGCGTCGTTGGCGGGGATGGCAGAAACACGATTGTCTGACTGGGAACAAGGCGCAGGCGAGCCACCGAATTTCGACGCATGCTATCGTTTGGGGCAGGTTCTCACAGCCCGCAGTGGCCGCGGATTTATCGTTCAGGATTTATGGCAGGCTCTTCGAGCAGATAAGTTAGAAGCCAGTTTTTGAAGCCAGGAACGAGACAGATCTTAAAAAGGCAGGTGAGAAAACTGGGAAGGATTTGGTACACGGAAAAGAAGATGTCTTTTCCGTGTACCAGTGCAAACGTGGGTTAATACCTGTTGCCGCGATCGCGGTTGAAACCGCCGCCGCCACGACCGCCACCGCCACCGCCACCGAATCCGCCACGACCACCACCGCCGCCGAATCCGCCACGACCACCGCCACCGCCGCCAAAACCACCACGAGCCGGGCGATTTTCGCGCGGCCGCGCCTCGTTGACAGTCATCGCGCGACCATCCAATTCACGACCGTTGAACTGTTGAATCGCCGCATCCGCTGCTTCGGATGATTCCATTTCTACAAATGCGAACCCGCGCGAACGGCCCGTGTCACGGTCCGTCACAATGTTCGCAGATTGCACCGCGCCCACCTGACCAAACAGTTCTTCCAATTCCTGCTCTGTAATGCGAAAAGGCAGGTTGCCGACATACAATCTCACTGACATAGATTATTCCTCTGAACTAAACGAAGCAGACAGACTGGCGGGAAACGGTCTCCGGCGATGGCAATCGTCAAGCAGCTACCAGATGACTAAGCGACGAACTGGCGCGAAAACTGACAAGACAACCAACAGAGCTGCTTCTGGGTTTCAACTTCCTGCTCTCTAACCACCGACTGCGCAAGCCGAAAAACTGCTGACAGCACATCACCGTTGATGCTAGCGAGTAGGCTCGGCTGGAAACTTCATCTCACTGAAAACGAAAAAACGCGAGGTCGGAAGCTTTTTTTAGCTTCTGTCGCACGCGCTATCAATTCCGAATGGGATACTTCCATCGCGCGCATCATACACGGACAGGTTATTTTTTCGCAAAGATTTTTTTGGCACATTTGGCCCGGTTTTTCAGGGGGAACACTACGTTTGCATCAGTGCTGAGTAACTGATTCGAGCGATTTCTTGCCCCGTCAGAACGCCGGTAGTAGTATCACCGCGCTTACATTTGATGAACGTGTTTCCTGGCAAAGACAGGTCGAGTCAGACAACACGTCAGGCATTCTGACAAAAACAAAGATGAAGCTTGTGAAGCGCTACAAGATTGCGCTCTATGCCGTTGTCGCAGCGCTTGCGCTTGCCTATGGCGGCTTTCAAGTCAGCCGGGCACGCACCTTTCAGTTTTTCGGTGTGTTGGTGCCGCGCGTGAATACGCAGGAAAAGGCCGTTGCACTGACTTTCGATGATGGGCCTGCGCCTGCGGCGACCGAAGAGGTGCTGGCGCTATTACGCGAAGAAAACGTGAAGGCGACGTTTTTTGTGATTGGCGCAGAACTAGAGCGACATCCAGGCGCGGGCCGCGCGCTCGTTGCTGCCGGGCACGAACTGGGCAACCATTCCTATTCACACAAACGAATGGTGCTGAAGACGCCCGGATTTATCGCGTCAGAGATCGAACGAACTGACGCGCTCATCCGGCAAACAGACTATCAAGGACCCATTCACTTTCGCCCGCCGTATGGCAAACGGTTGCTGTTGTTACCGTATTACCTGGCGCAGCATCAACGAAAAACGATTCTCTGGGACGTAGAGCCGGATTCGTACCCTGCAATCAATCAACAGGCAGACAAAATCACGGAGCACGTATTGGCCAACGCGAAACCCGGCTCGATCATTTTGATGCACGTGATGTCTGACCAGCTGGCTTCGCGCAAAGCCTTGCGCGGTGTTGTGACCGGATTGAAGCGTGTCGGATATGCATTCAAAACGGTTTCTGAACTTATGGCGTTACCCTAATCGGTGAGGAGAGACGATGTATACACGACGGTCTTTTTTGAAACGCGCATCAACGGCTGGCGCAACAGGTGTCATCGCGGCCAGTTTTATCAGTGAGAATGCGATCGCGCGCGCGCTCGATGCCACGCGTTTTGTGGCTGGCCGCACACCCGATGATGTGGCGATGGATGAAGATTTCTGGCTCGAAATTCAACGCGCCTTCACGGTAGATCGCACCTTGATCAATTTCAACAACGGCGGCGTGTCGCCTTCGCCCAAAGTTGTGCAAGAGGCGATGCGGCGTTATCTGGAATATTCCAACAGCGCGCCGGTGTATACGATGTGGCGGCATCTGGACCCGCAGATTGAAAGCGTACGGCGGCGGCTGGCGCTGAATTTCGGTTGCGATATGGAAGAAATCGCCATCACGCGCAACGCCAGTGAATCGTTGGAAAACTGCCAGCTCGGACTCGACCTGAAACCGGGCGACGAAATTTTGACGACCAATCAGGATTATCCGCGCATGCTCACGACCTGGCGTCAGCGTGAGCGCCGCGAAGGCATCGTCGTCAAGAAGATTTCGATTCCCGTGCCGGCCACGCATGACCAAATCATCGAAGCGTTTGAAAAAGCCATCACGCCGCGCACCAAAGTCATGCACTTCTGTCACATCACCAATCTGTCGGGGCAGATTTATCCGGTTAAGCGATTGGTGCAAATTGCGCGCGCGCGCGGTATCGAAGCCATCGTGGATGGCGCACATGCTTACGCGCATTTTCCCTTCAAGCACGCCGACCTGGATTGCGATTATTACGGCACCAGTTTGCACAAATGGCTGACCGCACCGTTTGGCACCGGTTTTCTGTACGTGCGCAAAAACAAGATTCCGGGGCTTTGGTCGTTGATGGCGTCAGAAGAGCAGAATAGCGCCAACATTCGCAAATTCGAAGAGATCGGCACGCATCCGTCCGCGAACGCGCTGGCGATCAACGAAGCGCTCGATTTTCACGAAGGGATCGGCGCAGAACGCAAAGCCGCACGTTTGCGCTATTTGTTTCATCGTTGGGCAAAGCGAATTGACGGACAAAAAGGCGTGAAGATTCTGACCAGCTTTGACCCGAAACTGGGATGCGGGTTGACGTTGGTCAACATTGATGGCATTGACCCGATCAAACTTTCGGGTCATCTGCAAAGCGAATACCGCATCATTACGACGGTCATTAAGCATCCGGAATTTGAAGGCTTGCGCGTGACGCCGAATGTGTATTCGACCATTCGCGAGGTAGATATTTTTGCCGAGGCGATGGAAAAAGTCGTCAAGCACGGTTTGCCGAGCTAACCCTACGTAACCGGTAAGCACGGAGTTTTACCCGGGCTTACGGCAAAATCATAAAGCCGCTGGCTGACGCACGTTCCGCTTGTTTGTGCTGTTTGGTCGGCGGCTTTTTCAGCTTCTTCAACTCATTGCGCATATGGTCTTACTCAAAATTTCCTACAAGCTGCGGGCGCATCACGTCGCCGAATATGATCGAACCTTTGCTGAACGGACGTTGCCGTTGATTCGTGAACACGGTTTTCGCTTTTGGGGAATCTGGCGTTCACTGGTCGGCGACGCGCAGGAATATCTGGAATTATGGGAGTTTGCTTCGTTGGCGGAATTTGACGTGGCTTGGCGTGCGCTGGCGGCTGATCCGCGCCTGCAGGAGATTTTCAAGGTGACCGGCCCGATGGTCGAAGATGAGCGCCTGACGTTGTTTGAACCTTCTTTGCCGGGTGAAAAAATGATTTCGCTGAAACGTGACGAATAGCAGCGCTACTCTTCCAGTTTGATGTCAAAACGCTCGGCCATGCGATAAAGCGTGCGGCGGTCAATGCCCATGACTTCGGCGGCGCGCGTGCGATTGCCGCCGACAACTTCCAGCACGTGCAACAGGTAGCGGCGCTCCAATTCTTCCAGCACAGGCAAATCGTCGTACAACGCGGCGAGCGGCGAACGCGCCGCTTTGGCGCGCACTTCAGCGGCTTGCAGCTTGAGCGGTAAATCTTCTGGCGCGACATCTGCCCCGCGCGAATGCAACGCGGCATATTCCACCGCCGATTCCAGTTCGCGCACATTGCCCGGCCAATCATAGGCGGTCAACACCTTGATGGTTTCTTCCTGAAAGTGCAGCGGGCCGCGTCCGGCGTTTTCCGCACCGCTGCGCAAAAAGCGTTCAGCCAAAAGCGGAATGTCGCTACGCCGCTCGCGCAACGGCGGCACACGCAAGGTGACGACGCTCAACCGATAAAACAAATCTTCGCGAAATCGTCCGGCTGCCACCTCCTCTTCAAGCTCACGATTGGTTGCCGCGACGACGCGCGCATCCACTGGCGTGTTTTTGTTTGCGCCCACGCGGCGAATTTCCTTTTCCTGCAAGGCGCGCAACAGCTTGACCTGTAAACTCAGCGAAGTCTCGCCAATTTCATCCAGAAACAAGGTTCCGCCTTCGGCTTCTTCCCACAATCCGCGCCGGTCAGCCGCCGCGCCGGTAAATGAACCTTTCACGTGCCCAAACAGCTCGGCTTCGAGCAGCGTTTCAGTCAGCGCGCCGCAATTGACCGGCACAAACGGACCGTTAGAACGTGCGCTATGTCGGTGCAATGCGCGTGCGACCAGTTCTTTGCCGGTGCCAGACTCGCCAATCAGCAACACGGTGGAACGCGATGGCGCGACGCGCGCAATCTCTTTGTACAGTTCCAACATTGCCGGTGAACGGCCTGCCAGTCCCGCGCTTTCATATTGCGCAGACAGCGAAGCCGGAACGGCCTCTTGCGTCTGGCTCGGTTCACGTTCGAGTGCGCGGCGGACTATGGCGACAATTTCGTCCACCTTGAACGGTTTGGAAATGATGTCCCAGGCGCCTTCGCGCGAAGCCGTCACCGTGGTATCGAGCGTGCCAAATCCGGTGATGAGAATGACCGGGCAGCGGTCGCGCATCTGACGCAACAGATCAATACCGTTTTGTCCGGCTTCCAGGTTGATGTCGCTGACCAGCAGGTCAAACGGTTCACGTGCGGCCAAATGCAACGCTTCTTGCGGTGTGGTCGTGGCCTCAACCTGCCAACCTTGCGCGCTGAAAATATCCTTCAGCAATTTTGCCGATGCGCGATCATCATCCACCACCAAAATCCGTTTCATTGTCCGTTGTTCCTTTGTTTGAATAGCGCTACCTGCCTACCGCAGCGGCTTCTGTCGTGTGCGAATGCGCCAGCGCGGGAAATTGCAGATGAAAGCGCGCGCCTTGTTGTGGCGCGCTTTCGACCGTGACACGACCGCCGTGTTCTGCCATTACCTGATGCACAACAACCAAACCCAACCCGCTGCCTTTGCCGGGTTCTTTGGTCGTATAAAGCGGATCAAAAATATGCGCCTGGACTTCTGTCGTCATGCCATGACCGGTGTCACTGACATACACATTGACCTGTGTCGTTGCGTTGTCCCCGGTGAAATCTGTCTGTGTGCGCATGGTCAATTGTCCGCCTTGGGGCATGGCGTCCAGCGCGTTGTTGATCAAATTGATGAACACTTGCTGCAATTTGTCAGAATTGCCTGCGATGGGCGGCAACTGTTCATCGAGGGCGAGTTCGAGAGAGACATTCTTTTCGTTTAGCGCGGGGGCAGTCGTCGTGCTGATGCGGCGAATTAGCGCGTTGAGGTCGAGCGGGATCAGTTCCGCCGTTTCGGCGCGGGTGCGGTCAAGCATCTGGCGCACGATGCGTTCGATGCGTTCGGTTTGCGCCACGATGATGTCCGCTCGTTCGCGCACCGCGTCTGGATTGGTCTGCAGTTCTGCTGGCAACAGTTGCGCATGACAACTGATCAGGTTGAGCGGTGTGCCGACTTCGTGGGCAAACTGCGCGGCGGTTTGGCCAGCCGCCGCCAGCCGTTCGAGCTGGGTTAGCTTGCGCGATGAATGCCAAAGCTCCTGGTTGGCTTGTGCCAGTTGTTCGTTTCGCTGTTGTAATTGTGTGGTCGCCTGTTGCACGCGTTCGCGCAGGATTTCTTGCTGGCGTTCGCGTTCGCCGGTCATTTCGTGCAACTGGCTGAGCAAACTGTTGAATTCCTGCGCCAGACGACCCAGTTCGTCTTCTTTGCCGGCAGGCGCTTGCACGTCGAGCTGGCCGGTTTTGGCACGCGCAATAACCGAGAGCAATTGTTCGATAGGCCGATATACCAAATCACGAAACAGCGTGTAAGTCGCCAGCGAAATCAGCGCGACTGCGATGGCGGCCAACAGCGAGACTGTGCCCAGCGAACGTTTCAGCAGCTTGGGCAGGTTGTCCAACCGGTCGCTGATTTCCACCGCGCCGATGACCTTTCCCTCACGCGTGATCGGCACAAAGTAGCGATAGATGGAATCACTGGTTTCGATCACACGATCTGCGCCGAGGCGGGCCGACTGGTCTTGCCGTAGCGCTTCGGCAATATCTGACGGCATCTGTGCGGGCGCGGTGTTTTCTGTCGTTGACCAGGAGATGTGAAATCCGCCGTCACTGGTTTTCCAAACACGTACGCCGACAAAATCCAGCCGCGCTGAACGCACCAACCCCACCGCATTTTGCAGTTGTTCGGCGTCTGACAGCGAAGGCACATACGCCAGATGTTCGGCCAGCCTGCCCGCCGTGGCTTCGGTGACGGCGATTTCATCGGCGCGCAGCAAATCCACCAGCCGTGCGCTGATGACCACCAGCAGCGCAACCATCACGGCCAAGGTGATTGCCGATACCAGCAAGGCAGTTTTCAGATGCAGTTTCAAGGCTTTCACATCCTTATCGTAACAGACTCTGACCACAGTTCGGGAAGTGCAAGATGCGGGCCAATTCACGAAAACAAAAAGATGTCAGCGTTAGACCGCGCCACAGACGCTGACACGTCACTGTTGCTTACCCTTG
>JAEUQO010000294.1 GCA_016789605.1 Acidobacteriota bacterium | reverse complement strand
GTACCCGATTATCACAATCGTGTCTGTGGAAGCTACAGCGCAACTACTTTGACCAACAAGGCATTCGCGCGTGGAACGAAGCCGTCGTCCCTCACTACATAACCAGCAATCCCTGGATTGCGAGCGCGTATGCCAAAGTGGTTTTCGGTTGGCTCCGCGATTATCACGCGGCAGGAATGACAGACACTGCGCCGCCGCCGCTCGACGCCGACCAACCGGTATATATCGTCGAGTTGGGTTGCGGCAGCGGGCGATTCGGCTATCTGTTTCTAAACAAATTGCTGGGATTGCTAAACCGATCTGTACTCAAAGGTCAGGCGATCAAGTATGTGTATACCGATTTCACCGAATACAATCTGGATATCTTGCGCTCGCACCCATCGTTGCAAACGTTCGTGGACGCGGGCCTGCTGGATTTCGCCTGCTTTGACCTGGAACTAGACCACGAACTGCAATTAAGCCACAGCGGTGAATTGCTAAGCGCTGCGACCATCAAAAATCCGCTGGTAGTACTGGCCAATTATGTTTTTGACGGTGTGCGCCAAGATTGCTTTTGGATCGGCAACGGCCAATTGCATGCGAGTCTGGTCAATGTTGAGTCTTCTCAGGAAGAGTCGGATTTGAGCGATCCAGAGATTATCGAACGTCTCAGAATCACTTACGAACGTCAGCCGGTTGCGGCGGACTATTACAACAACCCAGCTTGGAATCACATCCTGGACTCCTATCGGCAGCGACTTACTGACACAGTCGTGCTCTTTCCCTATGCTGCACTTACGTGCCTGGAACATTTATGTGAGCTGTCTAGTAACAGGTTGCTGCTGCTTTCGGGCGACAAGGGGGACATACACGAAGAATCTCTGCTGAACCGTACCGAACCGTATCTTGACGTACATGGTAGTTTCTCGCTGTCAGTGAATTACCACGCAATTGGACAGCGCGTTGTTAGTCTGGGAGGAGAATTCCTGCGCACGTCTCACCGACACTCGAACTTAAACATCGTCGCAGGGCTGCTAGGGAATCTAGCAGGAGGATACGTCGAGACGCGCCTGGCTTACGATGAGGCAATAGAAAACCAAGGCCCGGACGATTTCTTTTGTCTAAAAAAGAATGTAGAACAAAACTATAGAAACTTTACCGCCGAACAATTGGTGGGCTATTTGCGCCTGACCGGTTGGGACCACAACATTCTCCTGGGATGTTTTCCTGCGCTGATGGAGTGTGTGCGGACAGCACCGCTGCCGCTATTGGACGAATTTCGTGTGCTCGTGCGAAATGTGTGGCAAACGTATTTCCCGATACGCGAACCAAATGATCTGGCGTTTCATCTGGGCTTACTGTTATATGCCATGCAAGATTACGAAGACGCGCTGGAATTCTTTCAATACTCTCTGCAACTATACGGCCCCGACCAGGCAACCGCCGTCAACATGGCCGTATGTCATTTCAACCTCGGGCAACTGGCCGAAGCGCAAGACAATATCAATCTCGCACTCGACCTGGCCCCAGAGCTTGAAGTTGCTCATGACTTAGCCAATATGATTCAAGCTGCGATGAAGTAAGTGCTGTACTTTTAGCCGGGATATTCATCAACAGCCATCGAACTGCGAGCATTGAAAAACTCTGTCTCCAGACAATTACTGTTATTCTTCGCCTTGTTTTTTATTTGTTAGCACATTTTTCTTTTTGTGCTCGCCTTTGAGCACCTGTTGGTAGGTGTAAAACTGATCCAGCGGCAAGGCCGCTTGTTTGGCGTGATCGCTGTCTGGCTGATAGTGCCCCGAGGCATTGCTCCACCAATCCAATCTGCCATTGTTAAACGCCACTTCACCGGCATAAAGCACCTGATGCCCTTCCGCCAGCGATGGATGCCGATAGCGATTGTGTAAGAGCAATTCGCCCTTGGTCGTCGTGACGAAGTTGTAGCGCTGATTCGGAACGCTGACAAAATGGCTGTTCAACCGCCGCAAGCGGTACTGATCGGTCACGCTGTCGAGTTTAAAAACGTTGCTACGATTCACCGGCAGCGCTGCGCCGGGGTGCAAGTTGGGAAAGAATTTGGTCGTTTGCACGACGCCGATTTGGCTCGGTGAGACTGTCGGTTGTATCAGCTTGTTGCTGTGTGCCGGTTGCGTAATTCGCGGTGAAACGAGTTGTCTCTCCACGAAAGCAGAAGCGGCTTGTCGCGACGGCGTGGGACGCGTAACAACCTGAGTTGGCATTCTCTGATTTGCCACAACCACTGACGGCTTGTTGACTAACGAAGGTTGCACCGTCTGGCGTGTAACCTGCTGACACCTTGGCACGGGAGCCGGACAATACGGTGCTGGTGGCTTGGGCAACGGCTTCAACTGTGCAATGTGCAACGTTTGCGGCCCAGCGACTGGTGGCCGCACGACTGGCCGTGGCGGCGTATAAGCCGTCTTATTCTGACGGACGTTTATCGCCGAGAGCTGCCGCGGGATTACGACAGTTTTCAGTTGCACAGGCGTTGGCCTATAAGTTTTTTGCGTCATTGTACTCTATTCAATATTTTTTCTTATCTATTGCCGGTCCACCACCACTTTTGTACCACTCTTCAACTGAACTCCACAATTGTTTCCAATTTCCTTCCCCACTGTGATTTCGATTGCAAGTAGAATGAGCAAACACATTCCCTCTCATATTATAAAGTTGGGTCAGCACAACTGTGGCGATATCATCTTCACTAGTCGGTTTCGTGACCTTAAAGAGCGCTTTTACCCGATCTTGCCAAGCAGGAATGTGGTCCATATCAATTCCCTGACCTGGCTTCAAAGGCTTGCTGCAAATATGGCAAATATAACTGCCATTCTTGTACGGGGTATCCTTTTTCATGTTGGCTTTAGCAGCAGAACTGAAGCTAAGTCCTTTTCGTAGCTTGGAGGCTTGAAAATCTTCGGCATCCAGCGGCTCTTCTGCATGTTCAGCGGGGTCCCATTCCTCACCGCTACTTTCTTCGGAACTCGATTCCCCCCAGATAAATGCGCTGTCCGGGCTTAAGGGAGTTCCTTCATCCCCTGAATCCATTCGTTGAATGATGTGGTTGGCACCAACTCCCCGGCGAAAGCTGTGAAGAGGTATGACTTCACGACGGGGAATGAGTGCAGTTGAAGTAGCCATCATCTTGGCCTGCAAGGATCTGGGCAACGGTTGGGGCCGATACACAGCAGGAGCAGACACTCCACCAACAACTGACAGCTTGGCTGGCGTCAGCTTTAGTTGCGGCTGGCCAACGTTCGCAGTTTGACGCTGCACAGGAAATCCCTTTGCGCTGTTAGCCTGAGGCAATGAAGAAACAGGGGTGATTTGTCTTTGGGCGACCTTTGACAGCACACGGCTGATCGAAGCGGAAAGTTCTGGATAGCCACGGCGGCTGCCGCCCGTGCGAACAAAGCCCATGCCTTGATACCAGTTCGTCAGCCGTCCGCTGCCGTTGTCCTGGCTGTTGAGCACCACGCGCGTTTTGCCCATTTGCAATCCGGCGCGCAACGCCGACGCAATCAGCGCATTGCCCAAACCTTGCTTGCGGTGCGCTGAATTC
>JAEUQO010000276.1 GCA_016789605.1 Acidobacteriota bacterium | reverse complement strand
CTTTACGGATTGGCCACAGAGTCACGGAGGCTCAGAGAAATGCTTAGAAGCCTCTGTGGCTCTGCGCCTCTGTGGCAATTCCCATACGCCAAAATGAAATCTGATCTGGGACGCGAACTATTCTGTGATTGCGTCATAGATCAGCACTTTGTCCCAACACGAAGCGCATTCTTCGCGAAAGCGATCGTGCACAGGATGCACCTGATACGCTTCATGGCCTGCATCGTCGTCAAATGCGACGACCAATGCACAAGAATATGACCGATCAATGATGGGGCGATCCGTTGCCGCAGGCGTACCCACATATCCTTGCCGCACAGATTCGATTGTAGTTAACGAACGCACACCCGCCCAGAATTTGGCGCGGTCTTCTTCGCTTAAATCAGGTTTCAGCCAGAAATAGACAGAGTGAACAAACATAGATTTTTTGCTTTCGGGTTCCAGGTTTTCGCCATGCCTCAGGATTGTTTCGCGATAGCTGGCCGTCAGGCGCAGCCTGCGAACAACCTGCTTGAGTCGCTGCTCGCCAGTGAAATCCGGCGTCAGGCTGATACTGCACGACGGTCGAGAGACCGTCAATGTTGCTGTGTTATCGGGGGAGAGTCAGCGCGCGGGCCAGCAAGGTTCGTTGATCTGCTGAGAGTTCGATTGGCAGTTCTGTGGGCGCAAACCAGTCGGCCTGGTGAATTTCTCTATGGTTGAGTGTGAATGACGAATCGTCCGTCAGGGGGCGACAACGAAAGATCAGTTCGACTTGCTGATACCGATGCAAGGCGCACGCAAACGCCAACTCAACGTCTGTAACGACCAAGCCGATTTCTTCCTGTAACTCACGGCGCAAGGCGGCTTCTGGCTGTTCTTGCGACAGCAAAAAGCCGCCTGGAATGCCCCAACCGCTTTGCGGTCGAAAGCGATGGCGTAACAACAAGACGCGACCGTGACCGTCTAGCACGACTGCGCCGACCGTCACGGTGAAACGCGCTTCGGTGAGCAAGACGCCCCAGCGCCGCACACGCTTGGGCAATCGTCGCCACAATTTTCCCAGCAAATCCATCAGCATCTTGCGCGCCAGCTTAGCGCAGAACGCGCAAGCGCCGAAGGCTCGATCCGATTTTTCTCTTCCAGTTTGATACGCCGTCAGCGCCAGTGATCCAGAGTCAGGCAGGCTCAGCGCGTCAGGCTAGCCAGGTCACTGTTTTCGACGTTTTCACCACTTTCGACAAAAATGATTTGCGGTTCGTGCGATTCCGTACGCATGGTTTGGGCGTTTGGCGGTGTCGAGGTTGCGAGGAAGGCAAAGAAAAACAACACGACCATAATTGCCGTTCCCAGCGCACCCACGGTGGATTCTGACAAGATCAGCGCAGAAAGTTTTTGACTGAGTTTCATAATTGGCCTCCATTCATCCTGTTAAGCAACGAGATCAATGCCCATTTCATTGTTGGGCGTTTTTTTGTCCGTCACTGAGAAAATCGAGAACGGCGGCCAATTGGTATCAGGTCAGGCGCGGGAAATTTTGAAAGAGGACGCAGAGAGTGTGGTCAGGTGGTCGGGCAAGCGCAACGCGTCGTGCGAAAGGAATCAGCTTTCGATGATGCGGCGGCCTTCGATCTGGTATCGCCCGCTGAGCAACAGGGCAACGGCTTCGGCATAGACCTTGTGTTCTTCGGCCAGGATGCGGGCAGACAGCGTGGCTTCGGTGTCGTCGGGCAAAACGGGCACAACGGCCTGTTTGATGATGGGGCCGTGATCGAGTTCTTCGTCCACCAGATGAACGGTACAACCAGTGAATTTGACGCCATATGCCAGCGCTTGCCGTTGTGCATCCAGACCCGGAAACGATGGCAGCAGTGAAGGATGGATGTTCAGGATGCGTTGCGAAAAGTTGCGCGTGAACCAGGGCGAGAGCAAGCGCATATAGCCTGCGAGACAGATCAAATCCACGCCGACACGTTGCAACTCAGCCGCCATTGCGCGGTCGTGTTCTTCGCGCGGTTTGCCTTTGTGATTGAGGACGACGGTCTCGATACCGCGCGCGCGCGCCAATGCCAACCCCGCGGCATCGGAAATGTTGCTGATGACCAGCGCGATTTCAGCGTCCGGGATGCGCCCGTCGCCGATGGCGTCAGCCAGCGCGAGCATGTTTGAACCGCGTCCCGAAATCAGAATGCCAATTCGTTTCACTGTGATTGTGGTTGGAAAAACGGTTGGGAAGAACCGAGCCAAATCGGCGCAAACAAACCTGAATCTTTAGGTCACGCTGCCGCCGTCAACGGTGACGACTTCGCCGATCATGTAACTGTTTCGATCAGAAACCATAAACGCGGCAAATTCGGCCAGCTCTTCGGGCATACCGCGTCGTCCGCGCGCGGCCCAGAATTGGTGCAATTCGAGCAAGCGGTCAGGCAGCGCATCACCCAAATCGGTATCGAAAATGCCCGCCGCAATCGCGTTGACCGCCACGCCAAACGGCGCGGCTTCACGTGACAGACATTTGGTGAAGCCGATGACCGCCGCTTTTGACGTCGCATAGTGCACCGCCGTCGGCAGTGCGCGGATCGCGCCAATGCTGCTGATGTTCAGAATGTGGCCAGACCGTTGCCGCAGCATGTGTTTGAACACCGGTTTGGTGACGTTAAACAGGCTGTGGACGTTGGTATCAATCACCTGATGCCAGGCGTGTTCGGTCATGGTCGCGAAATTGTCGCCACGATTGATGGCGGCGTTGTTGACCAGAATGTCAATCCTGCCGAATTCATGGTGGATTTCGCGCACCATCTTGTTAATGGCGGGCCGATCAGTGACCGATATCTTATAAGCCAGTCCGCGTCGGCCATACCCTTCAATTTTGGCCAGCACTTCCTGCGCCAGATCGTCGCGCGAATGATAGTTGAAGGCGACGTCTGCGCCTTCGCGCGCAAAGATTTCACATAACGCGCGTCCGATGCCGCGCGAGCCCCCGGTAATGATGGCTTTCTTTCCTTCGAGCAAACCCATAAAGCTTCGTCAAAGAGGAACGATGATGAATTAACAGCTAACTTGCGACGGGGTAACTGAGTGGTTTGTCCGGCGCGGTTGTTTGTGTGGGCGCGTGAACGCGCTCTTCCAGTTTGCGCATCAACTCACCCACAATTCGTTTGGTAGCGTCTGGCCGGGCGATGCTTGCCGCCGCCTGGCGCATGGCCGTGTGTTCCGCCGGATCGTGTAACAACCGGCGAATGATCGGCACAATTTCGATTGAGCGTTTGAGCAATACGCCTGCCTGATGACGTTCGATCAGGTTGGCGGTCTGTGATTCCTGCGGCATGGGCGGCGTGGTCGTATCGGCGATGATCGGCAAACGCGTCGCCAGCGCTTCAAACGTTGTCAGGCCACCGAGTTTGGAAACCATCACATCCGCCGCGGACATCAGCTTTTCCATCGCGTTTGAATAGCCGAGCACTTTCGTTTCAAACGGCGCACGTGTTGCCAGGGCAGAAATCTTCTTACGCAATTCTTCGTTTCGTCCGGCCAGAAAGACTGCCTGGGTGTCGCGAATCTGCGCGCCTTGTTCGACCATCTGTTCGAAAATGCGCGGGATGTTACCGCCACCGACCCAACCGGCGTTGATGAAAACCGTAAACTTTTCGGGATTCAGACCCAAATCTTCACGCGCAGCCAGTTTTTGATCTTCGCTTTGAAATTCAAACTTGGGATGAATCGGAATGCCGCAAATACGGATTTTGTCTTCCGGCACGCCATAATCCAGCAACTGTTGGCGGGCTTCTTCTGTCGCCACCAGATATAAACTGACATCGTCACAGGCCCAGCCGCGCCAGAACCCATAGCACGGGTCTGTCACGACGGTGACCAGCGGAATGCGATCGAGCAACCCGAAATCTCGCAGCGCGCGCGCAAAGAAATGCTGCGTCATCGGGTGCACTGACACGATGACTTGCGGGCAGTATTTGTCGAACAATTGCCCGACATAGCGCGACGTCATCCGGTATAGAAAATGAGATTCGTTGGGTCGAAAGCGTTCAATCGCCCAGTAGTAATACTTCATCAAGGGCTGATGGTAACGCAGCAGGTAGTTGTACAGCTCGGCCAGTTTTCCCGCCAGGTAATGCGATTCTTCAATCGCGCGCACGACATTGACCAGGCAATCCGGCGCAGCAAACCGTTTCAGCCCGTCGGCAATTGCGGCTGCGGCGCTGGTATGACCGCCGCCGGTTTCAGACGTGATGATCAGGAATTTTTTTGACGTTTCATCTGCCATTGTTGGCCTCGACAGCAGCGTTAGTATTGCGAGAGATTGATGACTTGACCTGAAGCGGCGTTTTGCCACGACCGGATGGCTTGTGGGATCAACGGCAATTCGTATGCAACCTTGTTTCGTTTGACGAGGAAGGTAATGACAATGCTCTTCTTGTCTGTGAAGTTGTTTTGATACGGGATGCTTTTATCCACCGTGACCATCGTGATTGAAGGCATCGTACCTGAGCAGTATGGTTCACCGCTCAGGTACATGGTTGTTGATCAAGACTTGCGCAAATTCAGCGCATCTGGTTTTGCGGTCTAAGCGTGACGCGGAGCCAGCGCCGGTTGCGTTTCTGCCGTGTGCGACTTTTTCAGTTGTCGTTCCAGCTTTTTGATCTGCACCAGATGTTTCGGGTTGAACGCCAGCGACGGGTAATAGCAGTTCGATTCGTGCGTGCAAAAACAACCGTTTTTGATTTGCTGACGACGCGCCGCCAGTTCGGGCGAATTCCACAGCGCCCAGAAATCCCAGTTGTAATCACGCAGATTGCCAATCGAATCGAGGTTTTCGCAACTCGACACGGTGCCTTCGTCATAAATCACGCCGCCCGTGGTGCCGGCAAAACAGCGCAACTGGGCTTTTTGCTCCAGTTCGGTGCGCGCGATCAACTCGTGCATGTAAATGTCTACCGCCGCTTTGAAATATCCGCCTTTGCCTTTGTAGTGGTTCTTGATCACGCCGCGCTGTGAATCGTCATCAATCAGCGCAGAAAGTTTGCGATAGCGGCTCAAATCAATATTGAGTTCCTGCGGGTCTTTGGACGGCGGACGAATGTAGTTGACGTTGATTTTGTCGGGCTTCAATTCGTAACGCAGGAAGTCGTACCACTCAAAGATGCGATCCTGATTCGAATTCATAAAGCAGGTGCAGGTTTGCACATCCAGGCGCGGAATCTCTTTCTGGATTTCCTGCAATTGACGGGCGGTGCCGATGGCTTTGTCCCAGCTATTGGCTTTGCCGCGAATCTTTTCGTGGTCTTCTTTCAATCCGTCAATGCCCAGCGCCACGGTGACATTCAGGTTGGGGCATTCGTCCAGAATGCGTTGCACGTCGGGCATGATGCGCTGCTGAATGCCGCCGTTCGACATCAGGTATACCGACTCCAACTGATTGTTTTCGTAAAAGGCGCGTACGACTTCGGGCAGGTCTTTGCGTGTGAATGGTTCGCCGCCCGCAATGATCAAAATCGGCAAACGCCCGCCCAGCGTTTCGCTGACGCGTTGCAATTGCGCGGTGGTCATTTGCAGCTTTTTGCGCTCTTTGTCGTCCAGTTCTTCGGTAAAGAAACAGTGCGTACAGCGCATATCGCACACCGACGTAATCAGAATATTCAAAATGACGGGAGAAGTGACGCCCCCCAGCATCACGCGGCCGTAGCGTTTGATAAGTTCGAGGTTATAATCCATATATCTCCCTTCGGAAACGGAAAGCACAGAATTATGAGGGAATTAGCAACGGGCTATTTAGCGTCGTTTGCTATGCATTGTCAAACGCTGGCACCCGGCGGGCGGGCTTCCTGACTTTCGGCGTGTACCGAGCTGGCCAACGCCGCAAAAGAAACTGCCGGAAACTGCGGGCCAAAAACTGCGCATATGCTCAAACATCCTTTGGCGCGACTTGACCGTGACAAAACGCTCCGCACGAAACTGCTGCCTTTTTGCCGGTTGCAACCGGGGCAAGTCTGGCGTGATCCGCTTCGGGGGCATCGGGTGGGCTGTCTGGATGCAGCGGTGTCTCAGGACGTGCAAACGCTTTGCGCCACAGAACGAGCGACGCTGGCCATTCATGATCTGCCGTATAACTTCATCGCCTTTGAAACCCAACAAGTCAGCAATTTTGTCGCCTGGTGCGCACGTGTCGTTGGCAACACCGATGATGTGCTAGCCAAAGACAGCAGTCTTTATTTATGGCTGGGCGCAGACCAGCGCAACGGATTTGCCCCCTTGCCCGAAATCATGTTGATGATGCGCAGCACCGGGTTTATTTCGCGCAGCCTGATTACCTTGCGCAACCAACGCGGATACGGCACACAGCAAAACTGGATGAGTGTGCGGCAGGAATTGCTCTATTACATCAAGGGAAAGCCGCATTTCACGCCGCAATACACCGAGATTCCCAAAACCGTGAAAGGGTATTTCAAAACCATCAGCGGTGAGCTGACCGAAAACACCGCGCGCGGACGTGGCGAAACGTTGCGGGCCGGAAATGTTTGGATAGATGTACAGCAAGTGTTTTACCGCATGGAAGAGAACGTCAACGGATGTTACGCGCAAAAACCGCTGAAGGCGATTGCGCGCATCATTGACGCCAGTTCTGCGCCCGGCGAAACCGTCCTCGATTTTTTTGCGCATTCGGGGACGACGTTGTTGGCGGCGGAAATGGCTGGCAGGCGTTGTTTGACGATGGATATTGACCCGATTTTTTGCGAGATCACGATTCGGCGTTTGGAGCGGTTTCGTCGAACCGGGCGAACTGGCTGGCAAAACAGCAATCCCTTTGCCCGTGAATTAGGTCAACTGCAAGAGGAGGAAGCGCATGAATAGGCGCGTTCGTGTGGTGCGCAGGCCGCGTTACGAAGAGCCGTCTTATGGATACGAGCAGGGAACCAGCGAAGCTGCCTGGAAGCTGGTGGCGCTGGTCAGTTTATTGTTGGCGATGATCGCCAGCGGATTGATTCTGGCGGGCAAAACGCTGGACGACGTGACGGGCTTTTTCAAACCCGGCGGCAAGGTCGTGCAATCGGCGCGCTCGGTGTTGCTCAAAATCGAACGCGAAAACAGCTTGGTGACAACCAAAGCTTATGTCCAAGCCGTGGTTCGTCAGCGCGACGAGCAGTGGTATGGCAATGCTGAAGTCATCCGGCTGGTGCCAGCGACGATTCATTACGCCGTGGATTTGAACCAGATTGATCGCGATCAATTTGAATATGACGACGCTACGCGCACGTTGTCTGTGCCGTTACCCGACCCGCAAATCCAATCCATTGATCCTGATCTGGCCAAAGCCGAAATCATTCGCAACCTGGATTTTTTGCGCACGGAATCGCTGACCGGCAATGTGTTGGAACAAACGACCGAAAAGATGATTCGGCCTACGCTGGAGCAATTGGGGAAGTCGCCTGAAATTACCCGGACCGCCAAAGAGCAAGCGATTACTTCGGTCAAACAATTGCTCGAATCATCGCTGGGCGCAACGGGTAAGCAAGTCATCGTGCGCCCCTATTTCAAAAGCGAGGGGAAACGTCCTTGACGGTGACCGCGCTTGATTGGGCGGGGCGCTTGCGGTGGGTCGGTTGGGTCAGCTATCTTGCCCAGGAATTGACCAACCATAAAGCAATGAATCAAACGCAATCCAAGCAAAAATCTTCGTGGCAATCTGATGGCGCGCTGTTGGTGCTGGCTTTGATGTGGGGCACTTCGCACGTCATTACCAAAAGCATTCTGAGTTCGCATTCGCCTGCGTTTTACACCAGCATGCGCTTTGGCCTGGCAGCGGTTTGTTTTGCGCTCTTATTTGCGCGGCATTTGCGCAGCAGCGGCAAACGCGAAATCGTGCAAGGCATATTGCTGGGCTTGTGTAGTTTTGCGGGCATTGCGTTTTACGTGGCCGGACTTGTTTTCACCCAGGCATCCAAAGCTGGTTTTATCACCGGGCTTTATCTGGTTTTCACGCCGCTGCTGGCTTACGCGCTGTTTCGCACTCGTCCGACGCGCGACCACGTCGCCGGGCTAGCCATTGCCATCGGCGGATTTGTAGTGTTGAGCTTTCCGCAAGGCACCGAAGCCATCAATCTGGGTGACTTTTTGGTGTTGCTGGCGGCAGTGGGATGGGCGGCGCACATTGCCGCAACCAGCGCTTTTGCCAGCCAAAGCGATGTCCGCGCGCTGGCCGCATTTCAGGTCATTACGGTGGCGACGCTGGCCTATCTGGCATTTTTCCTGTTGCGGTTGCTGGGTTGGGAAAACTCCACCAATCCACTTGATCTGAAGTTTGCCTGGCAGATCGGTTACATGGCCATTGTGGTGACGTTTGTCGCTGCTTTGATACAAACCTGGGCACAAGGTCGAGTTTCTTCTACGCACGCAGTGATTTTTTATACGCTTGAACCTGTGACTGCCGCCGTATTTGCATATCTTGTGCTGGGCGAAAAACTGAGTTTGCTGCGTGCGGTCGGTGCGCTTTTGATTGTGTGTGGTGTACTCGTTTCACGTTTGCGGCTGGCAACGAAACTGACGCGCCCGGAACCCGCCAGCGATATTCCTTTGTAACCGTGACCACAGAATCCCTGAAGATAGAGCGCGCGAATGTTCATCAGGTGGCTTAGCCGCGAAAAACGCGAAAAGGCAGACGAAAAGATGAATGGCGTAGAAGGCCTCAGCGACTGTACAAAATTTTCCTGATCTGTTTATAATCCGCACGTTCAACGACCCCTAAACGGCAGTCCTGCCGTTCACCAGTACGAAAGTAGGAAACGCGCGATGAATCGTTTGCCCCGGATCAACGCGGTTCTGAAGTTCGGCCAGCGTGCCTGCCGGTTGGTGCCGACCGGTACAGTTCCGGCGCGTATTGTTCTCGTGCTTACCCCAAAGCGAATTTGGTCCCGCGGGGACTATTTCTTTTGGGGCCGGACAGCTTCCTCTTTCGTATCCAACCCCCAATCAGGCTGGTAATGGTGCCAGTTTTTCTGGCTTGTTCGTCATAGGCGAGACAGGGCTTGAATTACTATCTCCGTCGAGGTGTCGCGTGACTAAAGTATTGATCGTAGATGACATGGAAGGCGTTCGCCGGATGCTCACCTACGCGCTGGAAGACGATTACAACATTGCGATTGCCGCCAATGGGTTGGAGGCGATCAGAGTTGCTGCGCTGGAACACCCCGACGTGATCGTGATGGATCTGGACATGCCAGTCATGGATGGGGTGGAAGCCACACGCCGTATCAAGGCCGATCCACAATTGGCCAGCATCAAGGTTTTGGCGGTCAGCGGCCAGCATAACAGTGAAAAGTCGCGGTTGGTGCAAAGCGCGTGCGATGCCTTCATCGAAAAACCATTTGAGGTCTCAGACCTGGTCGAAGCCGTTCGTCGGCTCGCTCTCAAATAATTCCCTGATCACATCCCCGTTATGGATAAATTCCGCATCCTTGGTGGAAAACGCCTGCACGGCAGCGTGGCCATCAGCGGCGCGAAGAATTCGGCCTTGCCCTGTCTGGCCGCAGCGCTGCTCACGCCCGAAACCGTCACTTTGCGCAATGTGCCTTACGTCCGCGATCTGATCACGATGCGGCGTTTGCTGGAAGATTTAGGCGCAACCGTGCTAGTGCCAGAGCTGCGTACGCATCGCATCAACGCCGGAACGGTCGAGCATTACGAAGCGCCCTACGAACTGGTCAAAACCATGCGCGCTTCGGTGTTGGCGCTGGGGCCGTTGGTCGCGCGTTTTGGCGAAGCGCGTGTCAGCTTGCCGGGCGGATGCGCAATTGGACAACGACCCATAGATTTACATTTGATGGCGTTGGAAAAATTGGGCGCCACCGTCGAGATGCAAAACGGCGTGATTGTGGCCAAAGCAGAACGCTTACGTGGCGCAGATGTCACCTTTGAAATCGTTACGGTGACCGGCACGGAAAACGTGATGATGGCAGCCGCTCTGGCCAATGGTGTCACACGCATTTTCAACGCCGCTTGCGAACCTGAAATTACAGACCTGGCCGAATTGCTGACCAAAATGGGAGCCCACATCGAAGGCGCAGGCACTCCGACGATGACCATTACCGGCGTTGACGCGCTCGGCGGCGCAGAACACACCATCATTCCCGACCGCATCGAAACGGGAACGTTCATCGTCGCTGCGGCAATTACAGGCGGCGAACTCGAAATTACACAATGTAATCCCACACATCTGATGGCGGTGATAGACAAGTTGCGTGCTGTCGGTGTCGAAATCGAACAACCTGACGAACGTACATTGCGCGTCTCGGTGCGCGGCAAGCTGCAAGCCAGGGACGTCACGACCGCGGTTCACCCCGGATTCCCCACCGACATGCAGGCGCAATACATGGCCTTGATGACGCAAGCCGAAGGCGATGCTGTGGTCACCGAAATGATCTTCGAAAATCGTTTTATGCACGCCAGCGAATTGCAGCGTTTGGGCGCGCGCATTCGCGTGCATGGACATTCGGCCTATGTGCACGGGCCAACACCGCTGACCGGTGCGCAATTGATTGCGTCGGATTTGCGCGCTTCGGCTTCGCTGGTGCTGGCTGGATTGGCCGCCGAAGGCGAAACCTGGATTGACCGCGTTTATCACATTGATCGCGGTTACGAGAAGATCGAAGAGAAGCTGCGCACGGTTGGAGCTGAAATCGAGCGCGTCAAGAATTGAAGCCGACGAAGATTGGTTCCGGCATCAGCCAAACGCCGAACCGTTCATTTACCTGTTGCTGAATTTCTGCCACTAAAGCCAGCACATCGCTGGCGCTGGCATTTCCGCGATTGATCAAAGCCAGTGTGTGTTTTGACGAAATACCTGCGCGGCCTTTGACGTAGCCTTTCTGAAATCCCGCGTGTTCGATCAGCCAGGCGGCGGGGACTTTCACTTTTCCGGGTTCGGCAGAAAAACTCGGAGGCTTGGTCTTTGCGGCGGCTTCGAGCTTGGCCAAGGTTTCTGCCGCCAGAATCGGATTTTTGAAAAATGATCCGGCGCTGCGGCAATCAGGGTCATCGGCTTGAATGACCATTCCTTTGCGCGCGCGGATTTCAATGACGGCCTGACGAACTTCAGCCAGTGACGGCCACTCAGTTCGCCCAGCGAAATAGTTTTTCACATCGGGGTAGCGCAGTGTCGGTTCGCCGTTTGGTTTCAGCGCGTACGTCACCGCCAGCACCACGTAACGATCTTTTTCTGTCGTATTGAAAATGCTTGTGCGATAGCGAAAGCCGCAGGCAGTGTTATCCAACGTCACAACCTGGTTGGCTTGGCGGTCATATGCGCGCACGGCGACGATTGTCTCGCTGACTTCCTGTCCATACGCGCCAACGTTTTGCACTGGCGTTCCGCCCACCAAACCGGGGATCCCGCTCAGGCATTCAATGCCTGCCAGATTTCGTGCGACGCATTGCCGCACAAAATTGTCCCAGCTTTCGCCTGCATTAGCGGTGACTGTCGTTTGATCGTCGTCATTGTTCCAGGTGATGCCGCGAAGCGCCACACGCACAACCAAACCGCAAAAGCCGTCATCGGCGATCAGTACGTTGCTGCCGCCACCCAAAACGAAAACGGGCAATTGCCGCTCGGTCGCAAAAGCAAAAGCTTCGAGCAATTCGTGTTCGTGTTGCGCTTCGGCAAAAAAACGTGCCGCTCCGCCGATGTGCAACGTGGTCATCGGCGCGAGCGGCACGTTTTCTTCGATCAGCAAGGACATGACGGGCAGCATCAATACTTGGGCATATTCGGGTCTACCTGGTCAGCCCAGGCTAGAATGCCGCCTTTCAAGTTGCGGATTTTCTTGAAGCCCGCTTCTTTCAGCACACCGTATGCTTTCGCACTGCGTCCGCCCATTTTGCAATGAACGACGATTTCGTCGTCGCTGTTGAGTTCGTTGACGCGCGAAGGGAATTGGCCCAGAGGAATCAACTTCGAGCCGTATTGTTCCAGGTTGCCGATCTGCCATTCGTGCGGTTCGCGCACGTCAATGATGGTGATCTGCTTGCCGCTATCCAGTTCGGCTTTGAGCTGCGCGGGCGTGACTTCCCAATCCGAAACGGCTTCGACTTTCGGTTCCGGTTGCGGGGGCGTGATGCCGCAAAACGCGTCGTAATCAATCAATTCCTTGATCGTCGGATTTTCGCCGCAGAGTGGGCATTCAGGATTCTTGCGCAATTTCAATTCGCGGAACTTCATCTTCAACGCGTCAAACAGCAGCAAACGACCGATCAGCGGTTCGCCTTCGCCGATGATCAACTTGATGGCTTCAGTCGCCTGAATGACGCCGATGATGCCGGGCAGTATTCCCAGCACGCCGCCTTCGGCACAGGACGGAACCAGACCCGGCGGAGGCGGTTCAGGATACAAACAGCGATAGCAAGGCCCGCCGCCGCCCGGATAAAAGACCGAAGCTTGTCCATCAAAACGGAAGATCGAACCGTAGACGTTTGGCTTGCCCAGCAGCACGCTGGCGTCGTTGGCCAGATAGCGCGTTTGGAAATTGTCCGTGCCGTCAATGACGATGTCGTAGTTCTTGATGATGTCGAGCGCATTTTCTGCGCGCAGCGCGGTTTCGTACGTGTCGAGTTGTACGTGCGGGTTGATGTCGCTCAGGCGGTCTTTGGCAGATTGGATTTTGGGGCGACCGACGTCTTTGGTGCCGTGAACGATCTGGCGTTGCAAATTGCTGTGATCCACGACGTCAAAATCCACCAGGCCCAAACGGCCAATGCCCGCTGCTGCCAGATACAACCCGAGCGGCGATCCCAGACCACCCGTGCCGATCAGCAGGATGCTGGCGGCTTTGAGCTTGCGCTGACCGTCCATGCCGACTTCAGGCATGATCAAATGACGGCTGTAACGCGCGATTTCGTCTTTGCTCAGATCGGGCAACGAGCTTGCCGTGCGCGCTTCCGCGCCAACCCCGCCCGCGATGGCGGGGATGATGCTGACATCATCGGTTTCTTTCACCGGCGTGTTTTCATTTTGCAGGCCGCGAATGTCTTCGTCGTTGACGAACACATTGACGAAACTGCGCAGCTTACCGTTGGCGTCGTACAAATGTTTTTTCAAGTCAGGGTGCTGTGTGGTGAGGCTGGCCAGCACTTCGCCTGCGGTTGCTCCTTGCACATCCACAGCCGCCGTGTTGCCAGCGTACTGGCGCAACGCGGTCGGAATTACGATCTTCGGCATTTCGATTTTCTCCTCTTGGTTCATCCACGAAGTGACGCGAAGGTTCACGAAGCGTCAAAACTTCGTGCTTCTTCGTGTTACTTCGTGGACGGGATTTTAGTTTTCAAGCGTTGATAATCTCTTCTTCATCGAATTGTGAGCGGTCTTCGCGCACCGTCCAGGCACGCACTTCTTCAGCTTTGCCGTCGCGCACCGAAACAATCAGATACGACCATTCCACAAACGGCGCGTGATCCAGATCAAAGCCCGAAGGAATCGCCGGATGATTCGGATGCGAGTGGTAATACCCCCAAACACCCAGATCGCGTTTGGCGGCTTCGCGCTCGGCCTTGGCGTAATCCAGCGGGTTCAGTTCCACGCGATTGTGGCGCGAATCCTTGCGAATGTTTTCCAGCGGCAACACATCACGAATTACGCGTTCGCCGTTTTCCACCACGCCTAGCAACAAGCCGCCGCACTCTTCGGGGAATGTGCGCTCGCCATGTTGCCGGATGGTTTCGAGATGATCTGTGGTTAGTCTTACGCTCATTCTTCCGTCCAGAATTTTTCGCTCAAATAACGGCTGCCGCCGTCGCACAGGATCGTGACAATGACACCTTGCTCAAGCTGTTCGGCGACTTTCAGCGCTGCCACGATGTTGGCTGCCGCTGAAACGCCCACAAACCAGCCTTCGCGTTTGGCCAGTTGGCGCACCATGGCATGTGCGTCTTCGGTCATTACTTCCAGCTCTTCATCTGCCAGCGTTGCGTCATAAATGCCGGGCACGATTGCCGTTAGCATGTGCTTCATGCCTTCCAGACCGTGATAGGGCGAATCCGGTTGCATCGAAATCAGGCGCGCTTCGGGCTTCAATTCGCGCAAGCGACGACTGACACCGACAAACGTGCCGCTAGTGCCCAAGCCAGCGACAAAGTGCGTAATGCGTCCGGCGGTTTGCTGGAAGATTTCAATGCCTGTCGTTTCGTAATGCGATTGCCAGTTGGCGGGATTGTTGTATTGATCCAGATAAACGTACTTGTCCGGCGATTCTGCGACGCGGCGACGAACTTCCAGAATGGCGCCATCTGTGCCCGACATCGGATCGGTTAACACTACGCGCGCGCCATATGCTTGTAGAATTCGTTTGCGCTCAGCGCTGGCATTTTGCGGTAAACACAACTCGACTTTGTAACCAAGCGCAGCGCCGATCATTGCATAGGCAATGCCTGTATTGCCGCTGGTTGCATCAATGATCGTTTTCTCTTTGGTCAACAGGCCAGCATGTTCGGCTTCCCGAATCATTTTCAGCGCCGGGCGATCTTTGACCGAACCGCCGGGATTGGCCCATTCAGCTTTGGCGTAAATTTCTACTTTGGGATTGGGATTGAGATGATTGAGGCGCAACAGCGGCGTGTTGCCGATCAAATCGGGAAGGGATGAAACGCCAGAGTGAGGGGCAGACGTTGCACTTTGAATCGCCATAACAGCAGTGTGAAGCCGTTCATTTTCCATTTGTCATTTTTCAGTTGCCGGGTTTCATCTGTAACAAATGGCCACTTTCAAATGACAAATGGAAAATGACGCGCAGGTTATTTGCCCGGCTGCGGAACAACACGCAAATAGGGCTTGATCGTTTTCCAACCGCCAGGGAATTTCTCTTTGGCTGCTTCGTCAGAAACCGCCGGTACGATGATGACGTCGTCGCCGTCTTTCCAGTTGACGGGCGTGGCCACGCTGTATTTCGCCGTCAGTTGCAGCGAATCAATCACGCGCAAAATCTCGGCGAAGTTACGTCCGGTGCTGGCCGGATACGTAAGCGTCAGTTTGACCTTTTTGTCCGGGCCGATGACAAAGACCGAACGCACCGTGAAAGTATCGCTGGCATTCGGATGGATCATTTCGTAAAGGTCGGAAACTTTCTTGTCGGCGTCGGCAATGACCGGGAAGTTCAACGCGTGGCCTTGGGTTTCTGCGATGTCTTCCGCCCATTTGTGATGCGAATCGGAAGGGTCCACGCTCAGGCCGATGATCTTGACGTTGCGTTTGTCGAATTCGGGTTTCAAACGCGCGGCTTCACCCAGTTCGGTCGTGCAAACCGGTGTGAAATCCTTGGGATGCGAGAATAAGACGCCCCAACTGTCGCCAAGCCATTCGTGAAAAGTGATGGTGCCTTCAGTGGTTTGTGCTGTGAAATCTGGCGCGGTATCGCCTATGCGAATAGACATAAATCTTTCTCCTTTGGTTGGGGTTGATTGGGTAAAGGGAAAGTCGGGTTGTTTACCGACAACAACAACAAGCGCGGGAACGAATGCAGAGACAGAAACGCTTTGTAAGGAAAGTATGAGTCATAGCGAGAGCGGAATCATAGTCCGGTAAATCTTTTTGTCAAGACTATAAAAATTCCGTATGTTGACTTGACAGGATTTTCTACGGCGGTGTATCGTCCGCCCCATCAGATTAGCTGTGGTGATTTAAGGCAAATTGCTCCACGTTAAACAAAACGCTAAACCGCCTTGAGGATTCAAGCCTCGCGCACGGTTTCAGCGCGGGGCTTTTTCACTTTCTGCCGTCAGGTTGGCGACGCAACGCCTGCAACGGCATTGACAATCAGAAGTGGCGATTTACAGCGACTTGCTCCACTTAAAAAAACTGCTAAAGAGCTGCGGGACACGAAATCTATCAAAAGGCCCTGCGCTACAACTTTAGCGCAGGGCCTTTTTACTTTTAAGACAGCGCCGGGGCCGAGGCCGCCGGATTCTTGGAGGACAGCATGAGTTTTGTGAAGGGATTGAAATGCCGCGAGTGCGGTGCGCCGTATCCGGTCGAACCGGTGGCAATTTGTGAAGAATGCTTTGGTCCGTTGGAAGTTGATTACGATTACGCGGCGATCAAGACCCAATTGACGCGCGAAGAAATTGCCAGCCGCCCGAAAACGATGTGGCGGTATCGTGAGTTGTTGCCGTTGGATGGCGACCCCGCGGTGGGTTTGCAAACCGGATGTACACCGCTCGTTCGTGCCGAGCGGCTGGCCAAAGCGCTCGGTGTGGGCGAGCTATACATCAAAAACGACGCGGTGCAACATCCGACCCTGTCGTTCAAAGATCGCGTGGTTGCGGTGGCGCTGTCCAAAGCCCGCGAATTCAAGTTTGAAGCTGTCGGTTGCGCTTCCACGGGCAACCTGGCCAATTCCGTGGCCGCCAATGCTGCCGCGGCAGGTTTCCCCGCCTACATTTTGATCCCGGACAATCTGGAAAAAAGCAAAGTTCTGGGCACACAGATTTTCGGTGCCAACGTCGTGCCCGTGCAGGGCAATTACGATGACGTCAATCGCTTGTGCAGCGAAATCGCCGGGCGTCATCGCATCGGATTTGTGAACGTGAATTTGCGTCCGTTCTATGGCGAAGGTTCGAAAACGTTTGGTTATGAAATTGCCGAGCAATTGGGCTGGCAAGCGCCTGACGCGGTCGTTGTGCCGATGGCGGGCGGATCGTTGATCACGAAAATTTATAAGGCTTTTGGCGAACTGGCGAAGCTGGGCTTGATCGAAGAGACGCAGACGCGCTTTTACGGCGCGCAAGCGACGGGCTGCAATCCGATTGCCGCCGCCGTCAAAGCCGGCACGCGCGACATTCGCCCGGTCAAACCGAATACGATTGCGAAGTCCCTGGCCATTGGAAACCCGGCGGATGGCTATTTTGCTACGGGCGTCATTACCAATACGGGCGGCTGGTCAGAAGATGTCAGTGACGCCGAAATCATTGACGCCATCAAGTTGCTGGCCGAAACCGAAGGCATTTTCACCGAGACGGCAGGCGGAACGACGCTGGCCGTGACGAAGAAGCTGATCGCACAAGGCCGGTTGACCGCCAAAGATCGCATTGTCATTGCCATTACCGGCAACGGGTTGAAGACGCAGGAAGCGTTGACGCTGGAAGAACTGCAATCCATCGAACCGAAATTGTCTGCGTTTGAAAGCGCCGTCGGAATCAGCCGCGCCGCCAAAGCCGCTGCGTAAACAGACAACTCTAGTGACAAAGTCGCACGAAACTCGCGCCGCCGCGCAGCGTGAACTCGCTGCTCGGCGCAGGCTTTCGTGCGGCTATTGAATGAACTTTCTTGAACGTATCGAAGGAGATTGACATGCCACAGACAGTTATCATTCCGACGCCGCTGCGCAAATTCACGGGCGACACCGAATTGGTCGAAGTTCAGGGCGCGACCGTGGGCGAAATTTTCTCGCAGCTCGAAGCGCGGTACCCCGGCATTCAAGCGCGTTTGTGTGAAGAGAGTGGCGAGTTGCGCCGTTTCATCAACGTGTATGTGGATGGCGAAGACATTCGCTTTCTGGATCGGTTGCAGACGCCGGTTGGCGCTCAGGCCGAAATTTCGATTGTGCCCGCGATTGCTGGCGGATGCGCTTAGGCCGCATCAGGCGGTCGGCGGTTGGATTTCACCGCGCAGGAAGCTGCGGACTTTTTTCAGGTCTTCCCAGGCTTCGCGTTTTTTGTCAGGCGAACGCAGCAAATAGGCGGGGTGAAAGGTTGGAATTACCCATATGCCCGGCAGGCGCGGGAACGGCTGAAATTCGCCGCGCAATCGGGTGATACCGACTTTGGTTTCGAGCAAGCCTTGTGTGGCCGGATTGCCGAGCGTCACGATCAAACGCGGTCGTATGACGGCAATCTGGCGATACAAAAACGGACTGCAAGCCTTGGTTTCGTCCGCTTCGGGATTGCGATTGCCCGGCGGACGAGATTTGAGAATGTTGGCGATGTAAACCTCATCGCGTTTCAGGTCAATCGCTTCGATCATCTTCGTCAGCAATTGCCCGGCGCGCCCGACAAAGGGCCGTCCACTCGCATCTTCATCTGCGCCTGGCGCTTCACCCACGAACATCAGTTGTGCTTGCGGATTGCCTTCGCCAAAAACAATGTTGGTGCGCGTTGACCACAGTTTGCAGCGCTGGCAATCGCCCAAATCGCGGCGAATGTCTTCCAGTGTTTCATTGACGACAGATTGACTGGCGGGCAGCGTTTCTGCGCCAAAGAGCGACGGTTCGTCAAAGAGCGACGCTGCCGGTGACGAGTCTTTTTTCGTGGGCATGATGCTAGTGATGACCGGTGCTGATTGCGCTGCCACAGGGATCGTGGCAGATGGTTGTGATTGCTTTGTTTCGACGTTCGCGACTGGCGGAATTTCTGCCGGTGTGACAACTGCGACCTCTGATGGCAGCGGCGCGTTTTCTGCTGGCAAGTCCACGGCAATGGTTGCCGCCGGTTGTGTTTGAACACTGCGGGCCGTTTCAGGCGCTTGGGCTTCGCCAATATGCGTTATGCCCAGCTCCTGGTAATAGCGCAGATGCTCTTTGGCTTGCGCAAGTAGTTCTGCGAATTCTTGTCGCGGGTCCATAAGCAACAAAAGGTCTTTGCCGTCAGGTCACGGTGTACTGCTTGGGCGCAAAGCCAGAATTTCATCCAGGATGCGGTCAGCCAGGTCGCGTTTGCTTTGCAGCGGCAACGTCAGCCGCGAACCATCTTGCCGCAAAACTACAGCCGCATTGGTTTCCACGTCGAAACCGGCATCGGTGCGCAAAATGTCGTTGGCCACGATCATATCCAGATTTTTCTCGCGCAATTTGGTGGCGGCATAATCGAGTAACGATTGGGATTCGGCGGCAAAGCCAACGACCAGTCGGCGCTCCCGATTGGGCGCGGCGGCGACCGTGCCGATGATGTCCTCGGTCGTTTCCAATTCGAGCGTGATGGCCTTGCGGCCTTCTTTTTTGATCTTTTGCGCGGCTGATTGTGCCGGACGAAAATCCGCCACGGCTGCCGCTCCAATAAACACGGAAACGTCCGCCAACCGTTCCAGCACCGCGTTGTACATTTCGCGGGTGGCGCGCACGGGCACTGTTGTCACACCGTCGGGCGGAGACAATCTGGTCGGGCCGGAAATCAACGTGACGCGTGCACCGCGTGCACGCGCCGCTTCAGCCAGCGCATAACCCATCTTTCCCGAAGAGCGATTGGTCAGAAATCGTACCGGGTCCAGGTCTTCGACCGTTGGCCCGGCGGTGATCATGACGTGTTCGTTGGCAAAATCCTGCGTGCGCGCCGGTTGCGTTTTAGCTCCGGCCAAGACCTCCAGCGCGCGTTGCACAATATCAGCCGGTTCCGCCAAACGACCTGCGCCGACTTCGCCGCACGCCTGATAACCGACACCGGGTTCGACAAAAAGCACCCCTCGCTCTCGCAAGCTGTTCACGTTGGCTTGTGTGGCGGAGTGCTGCCACATCTCCACATTCATCGCGGGCGCAAGCAAGACCGGATTGGTGTTTGACAGATAAACCGTCGTCAGAAAATCGTCTGCGATTCCGTGGGCAAATTTGGCCAGGCAGTTGGCGGTGGCGGGCGCAATCAGAAACAAGTCGGCTTCGCGCGCCACAGAAATATGCTCGATGATCGCATAATCCGGGCGCGCGAACATGCCCGTGATGACAGGTTTACCGGACAACGCCTCAAAGGTCAGCGGCTGCACAAACTCCGTGGCGTGTTTGGTCATGATGACGCGCACCTCGACCCCGGCTTTTTGCAAACCGCGCAACACTTCGGCTGCTTTGTATGCACCGATGCAGCCCGTGACGCCGAGAAGCACTTTCATCGTCTTGCCAAGGCTTATTTTTCGAGCGTCGGGGTGATCTCAAAACCGACCAGACCGCGATCAATTTCTTCGAGGGCGATGCGCGTCGGTTTGGCATTGAGCGTGACGCGCGGGCGCGCACCTTTTTGAATCTGTTTGCTGCGTTTGGCGGCAATCAGAATTTTCCGGTATTTGCTGTCAATTTGCGGAGGAGTCAGATCGTCTTGTTTTTCCATAAATCACCTCGTAGGTAGTTCTGCTGGTTTGTTGAATGTTTGCAAAATTTGTTCGGCCACGGCGCTGCGGCGTTGTAAGCGGCAGCGTTCGGCCAGAATGATGGCCGCCAGTTCGTCGGTTGCGGTTGTCAGTTCGTCATTGATGACCACGTAATCAAAGTTTCGACATTGCGCGGTTTCGTCCAGGGCGTTGCGCAAACGCAATTGCAAATCCGCGGCTGAATTTGCGCCGCGCGTATCTAATCGTTCGCGCAACACCTGCCAAGAAGGCGGCAGGATAAACACGCCGATGGCGTCGGGAAAGAGCCTGCGCGTTTGCGCTGCGCCTTGCACGTCAATGGCCAGGATGACGTCAAACCCGGCGGCGCGCAATTGTTCGACATAACGCCGCGACGTGCCATACAGATTGCCGTGAACTTCGGCCCATTCCAGAAAGTCGCCGTCGGCGATCATCGCTTGAAATTCCGCGCGCGAAACAAAATGGTAATGCACGCCCTGTTCTTCGCCCGGACGCGGTTGGCGCGACGTGAACGAGATGGACGGTTTTACCTGCGCGTCGCGGCACAATACTTCGGCGACGAGCGTTGTTTTGCCTGCGCCGGAAGGGGCGGAAACGATGATCAGATTGCCAGACATTACTCCACGTTTTGCGCCTGTTCGCGCAGCTTTTCGACTTCGGTTTTGATCTCGATCGCCGCATCGCAAATGGTCAATTCGGCGGATTTCGACAAGATCGTGTTGGCTTCGCGGTTGGTTTCCTGCAAAAGGAAATCCAGTTTTTTGCCGATTTCGTCGCCGCCATTGAGCAATTCGCGCAATTGCGTCAGGTGGCTTTTCAGCCGGGCGATCTCTTCGGTGATGTCACTGCGTTCGGCCAGGTAGGCGACTTCCTGTGCTAGCCGTGTTTCATCCACAGACGCTTTGTCGAGCAATTCCGTGACGCGTTTGCGCAGCTTTTCGCGATAGGCATCTACTACGCCGTCTGCGTTGGCAATAATCGCGCCGACGTGTTTTTCAATCCGCTCAACGCGGGCCAACAACTCCTTTTGCAATTCGTGACCTTCGACGGCGCGCATGGCAACCAGCGCTGTCAACGCATGCGTCAGTGCGGCTTCCACGCCTTGAATCGCCGCTTCGCTGAGCGTGTGGTTGTTGCTTGGCGCCAGCAGCACATTGGGCAACCGTGCAATCGTGGCCAGATCGGCATCGCCCGCCAGTCCAAATTCGTCGCGCATCGTGCGCAGCGCATCCAGATAGCCGCGAATCAGCGGCCGATTCAATTCATATGACGCATCACCCGTTTGGCTGAAAGTAATGCTGACGTCTACGCGCCCGCGCGATACGGCGGCTTGAATCTGCTTTTTGAGCGGGATTTCCAGCGACATCAAATCCTGTGGTGCGCGCCAGTGAATATCCAGATTGCGATTATTGACCGAACGCAGATCAACCGTGACGGTGAACGTATCGCCGCTTGCCGTGCCCTGGCCGTAGCCCGTCATACTTTTGATCATTGGGTCTCCGTGGTTGGTTGTGATTGCCGTGGCGAATCAATTGCCCACAACGGACAAGTGTCCGCTTTGGGCGGATTCTTCCGCGAATTGCAGTTCGTATAGTCGCCGATAAATGCCGCCGCGCGCCAGCAATTCTTGATGCGAGCCCATTTCGGCAATGCGGCCCGCGTCCATTACGAGAATTTTATCCGCTCGGCGAATCGTCGAAAGCCGATGCGCAATGACGATGGTCGTGCGTCCGGCCATCAAATTGTTGAGCGCCTGTTGCACCAGCATTTCGCTTTCGGTGTCGAGGGCGCTGGTTGCTTCGTCGAGAATCAAAATCGGGGCGTCTTTCAAAATTGCGCGCGCAATGGCCAGCCGTTGCCGTTGACCGCCAGACAGAATCAAACCGCGTTCGCCGATTACCGTGTCATAACCTTGCGGCAACTTGCTGACAAATTCATCAGCCAGGGCAGCGCGCGCCGCCGCGCGAATTTGCGCATCACTGTCATTACGACCGTACCCGCCATAGCCGATGTTGGCGCGCACCGTATCATTAAACAAATGCACTTCCTGGGTAACGATGGCGATCTGTGCCCGCAACGAAGCCAGTTGCAAATCGCGCACGTCGTGGCCATCCACCAGCACAGCGCCTTCGGTGACGTCATAGAAACGCGGCAACAGATTCGTCAGCGTGCTTTTGCCCGCGCCGCTTTGGCCGACGATGGCCACCATTTCGCCGGCTTTCAGGGTGAAACTCACATCGCGCAACACCGGCAAATCAAATCCTGCGCCGTAAGTGAATTGCACGCCGCGAAAGTCAATTTCGCGTTGAAAGCGATCTAAGCGCACCGCGTCAGGTTTGTCGCGCATCTCCATCTGTTCGTCCATGACGCTGAAAATGCGCGCGGCTGACGCCAGCCCCTGTTGCAAATCGTGCTGCAAGCGGCTCAGACGGCGAATAGGATCATACGCTTTGAACATCGCAACCAGGAAGGTGGCGAATCCGCCCAGCGTCATTTGGCCGACGCTGATGCTGCGTTGGGCATAGAGCAGCATTCCCGCGACAGCGATGATGCCCAGCGTTTCCAGCACGATCGGCGACAAGAAATAAATGCG
The DNA here is from genome assembly GCA_016789605.1 of Acidobacteriota bacterium. Lineage (GTDB taxonomy): Bacteria > Acidobacteriota > Blastocatellia > RBC074 > RBC074 > RBC074. The sequence goes on along the minus strand of JAEUQO010000276.1, from coordinate 12,029 downwards.
CATGGCTTTTAGCTGATCACGCATTTGTTTGCGCGCCGTTTGCCCGAAACGCTCGCTTTCATACGACTCCATGCCGAATGCCTTGACGACCCGTTGCGAAGAAATCGCTTCTTGCGCGACATCCAGCATTTCTGCGCCGCTTTGTTGCCGTGAATTGACATAGCGGCGCAGCTTTTTGTTGAAGTTGGTCGTCAGGTACGCAACCGGCGGGGCAAGCAGCAAAATCGCCGACGACAGCCGCCAATTCACCTTGAAGAGCAGCGTCAGATACACCACCAGACTGACTGATTCGCGCAACAGGTCGCGCAACGTGTCAGACACTGCGCGTTCGACCAGTGCCGCGTCGCTCAGCAGATGCGCTGTCAATTCGTTGGTGGGGCGTTTGGCAAAGAACGATGCCGCTTGGCGGATGATATGGTTGTATAACGCGCTGCGCACATCGGCAATCACGCTTTGGCCGATGTAGCTCATCGAATAGGACGAGAAATATTCCGCGACGCCTTTGGCCAGAGTAAAGCCAATCAGTAGAAACGCGACAATCTGTAAATTGGCGGCGCCGGAATCTGGCAGGTATTGCTCAAACGGCAGAAATTTGAGCAACGACTGGCCGGTTTGATTTCCTGACAATGCGTCGAAGATCGGCTGCAAAAGCAAAATCGTGCCGCCTTCGAGCAAGCCGGTCGCAATCATCAGTACGACCGAAAGCAGGAAGATGCCGCGGTACGGTTTGAGGTATCCAAGCAGTCGGCGAAATTCAGTCATTGCCACCAGCGTTTTGTGCGGACAGACAGCGTTCAAGAGGGCAGCGATGTTTGCCAGTGATGTTTGTCCGCCGATTGATAAAACGCGGATTATAGTGGCCGTCAAAAATGAGCGTCAAGCTGGGCTGATTTGGCTGTTCTGTTATTCAACGGTGAATCGCATCGCACGTTTGGCGCTGACTTTGGCGGTACGGTCAACCACGACCAGTCGTAATTCGTAAGTTCCGGGCGTAAAGCCCTCAACGGAAAACCTTGCCAGATAGGGAATGCGCTCTGGGTCAACGTGTGGCGAGGCGGTTTTGCCGCCGCCAGTTTCGGGTTCTGGCTGGATGGCGCGCAACGGTGACGCAAAGATCAATTTGTTGCCAGAAAAGACCTGCGATTGCACCGCCAGATCGGTTGCGCCCTTGGCGTCTGTTTTGGCGTTATAGGCAAACACCATGAAATCGAATTTGTCGCCCGATTTGAAACGCCGAAAAATGTGTGTCGGCCGGTCAGCGTCCTTCAGGGTGGCGCTTTCAACCGCGTTTTGTCCTGCGGGCGTGGCTGTTAACTCTTCGCCAGCGGCAGCAAAAAAGATGCTGCTCAGCGTCAACTGCTTTTTGCTCAGATCAGGAACTTCGATCCAACTGGAAGCGCTGCCGACTTGCGGGCTTTCTTCCTGACGTACCACCAACCGTACCTGGTGAAAGCCAGGCGCGAGTTTTACCTGCTTGCGATAGGTAAGCCCATTTTTCAACAGCCGTTCCAATCCGGCGGGCTTCAGATTCATTTCCAGCCGGTCGCTGAAATTGCTGATCACTTTGCCGTTTTCGTCAAAGACCAGCCCGATGACTTCCAGAATGGCGCGTTGTCGGTCGCCCGTCGGCGTGAATCGCATATTGCGCATTTCGATGTGCGAGGCGATATCCACGGCAGAACCGTCTTGCGCTGTATTGATAAAGCTGGCGACGATTTCGACCGGAAGACCCGACAGGGGAAAGAGCGCGCCGAGCGCTTCGCTCACCTGGGCATCGCGGCGCGCCAGCTGTTCTTTGGCCAGCTTTTCAGGCGCTTTTTCTTTGTCTTTTTCAGCGGCTTTGGCTAGCGCGCGGTTTTCTTTTTCCGCCGCTTTGTCATCAGGCGAAAAATACCCGCTGCGTGTGCGGATTTTCAGCCCCGGACGATTGACCAGTTTGATTTCGAGCTTGCGGTACCGCCCATCGCGGTATGACACGCTGGGTTCAAAGGCCAGCAAATAATAAGTTTCGGTATCGTCCAACACGCGCTGCAACCCCAGATTGATGTCGTTGTTGTTGAACAACGGCAATCCGCCTGTGTCGCGCGCCAGTGCGTGCAATCCGTCGCGTTGTGCTTCGACGCCTGAATTCTCGATGCGCGAGCGCGCACCGGCCAGTGCGCCGCCCATAATCGAACCCGGTTGCGACGCATCCATCGTGGCGGGGACGGCGATCAGCCCACGCACATCCAGCGAGTAAATCACGACGCCTGCGCGCGTGGCGGCATCGGTGATGCGGCGCACATCAAAATGACGGCCTGAACGCAGCCCGCCGAGCAAAAATCCGTCCGACAGCAAAACCATCACTTTGCGACCCGGCAATTCACGCAAACCGCGCACGACGTTTTCCAGCGTGCTCAGCGTCGCCACGGTGACGTTGGTATTTTCGGCGATGATCGAACGGGCTTTGCCCTGTGCAATCGGCACGGCCTGATCGCGGCGAATGTTCAATTCGCGCACCAATTCCTGCACCGCCAATTCCAGCGCTTCGGGATCGTTTTGGTCTATCAACTCGGCTTGATAAGGAGTGATGTGCGGCATGTCGGCGCTGCTGGTGGCCTGCCGTTCGCGCACGCTCAGGCGGTTGATTGCCCGTTTCAGGGCGTCGCGTTCCGTGGTGAATTGCTGATACAAGCCGAGCACGCCGCTGGTGGTTACCAGGGCGACTTTGTCACCGCTGCCCATTTGCTGGTCAATGAACCGCGACAGCGCCTGTTTGGCCAGCATCAAATTGCCTGGGGCTAAATGCAGATCATCCACTGTCAGCACCAAATAACGGCCCGCATCAACTTCAGGCGCGCGCGCGACGACTGGCGCGGTCGCATTGGTGGTTTTGGCGGTTGGCCGCAACCAGGTTGCCTGACGCGCGGCGGTGCCGATAGAAAAGTGTGAGATTTCCTGTTTCTTGCCGTCTTCGTATAACTCGAAATCTTCGCGTTTGAGATCGCGCACCAATTTGCCGTCTTTGTCGGCGACGGTGACATCAATTTGCACCAACTCCGTGTTGATGCGCAGCACATTCTCATCTTGAGGCGGCGGATTTTGCCCTGGCTGGCGATTTTGTGAATGTGCCGGGCGCAGAAACAGAGACGCCAGGCACGCGGCTGCCGCTAGAACAGACAGGGTGATAAAATATCGGCGCAGGCGAAACATCAACATGGAATCTCCTCAGGAGCGAAGCGGCGGCATTTTGCATTGGTCGCCAACGCGTATGGTGTTCGCTTTATGTTATGGATACGGCTTAACAATTTTAACATCTACGGGCTATATCCCTATGAAGTCTGGTCTTAGAACGGGCAATTTTCAGGCTTTCGCGGAACTTTTGTGAGTGCTTGCTGGTATCTTTTGGAGGAGATTACAAGCTGAGATCGTGAAAGACAAAGATTCTGATGACTATAAGGAGTGAACTTGCGATGAGAACGTATCAAATTACCGCCAAACAACTGGTTTTGTTGGCATTGGTCACGGTAGTGTTTGCCGCCAGCGCCGTGCTGTTTTATGACCGATTTGGGCCTTCGTTATTGGGCCGGTTGGCTGGGGCCAAAACCGAAAAAGTGAACCTCGAATCGGCCCCGGTCGCCGGACTGACTGATCCGTCGGTAGCGAGTGACGAAAAGAACAACCAGGAAGTGTATGCGGCAATTAGTCCGGGCGTGGTGAACATTACGACCACGAGTGTGGTGCGCGACTGGTTTAGCGCGTATCAAGCACAAGGTTCCGGTTCCGGTTCGATTCTGGATAAAGAAGGACGCATCTTGACCAACTACCACGTTGTGCAAGGTTCGGATCAACCGGGCGGTTCATTAGAGGTGGCATTGGCCAACGGAAATCACTATCCGGCGAAATTGTTGGGCGCAGACCCGGATAATGACCTGGCAGTGATCAAGATTGACGCGCCCAAAGAATCGCTGACGGTGGTGCCGTTGGGATCGGCCAACAATTTGTTTGTGGGCCAAAAGGTGCTGGCTATGGGCAATCCGTTCGGATTTGACCGCACATTGACCACCGGCATCGTGTCCGGGTTGGGACGTCAGTTGCGTTCTGAAATGACCAACCGGTTGATTGAAAACGTGGTGCAAACCGATGCCGCGATCAATCCCGGAAATTCGGGCGGGCCGTTGCTCAATTCGCGGGGACAGATGATCGGCATCAACACCATGATTTACAGCCCGTCAGGTGGGTCGGTGGGGATCGGCTTTGCGGTTCCGGTGGAAACGGCCAAACGCGTCATCAGCGACATTTTGCAATATGGCCGTGTGCGCAAACCGCGACTGGGCATAGACACCGTGCCGCTTAGCCGGTTTAGTCAGCGGTTGATTCAGGCGCTGGAATTGCCCGTTAGCGAAGGTTTGATGGTATTGCGTGTTGCTCCCGGTTCTGCTGCCGCTCGCGCGGGTTTGCAAAATGCCGAAGAGGTGCAGCTTGGACGTTACACGACGGCTCCGCTGGGAGACGTGATTGTCAGTGTGGATGGGCAGAAAATCGCGTCGAGCGACGATCTGGACCGCGTGCTGAAAGACAAAAACATCGGTGATCGCGTGCCAATGGAAATCGTTCGCAACGGGCGCCGCCAGGCTCTGACCGTGCAATTGGCTGAATTGCCGAATAGCGACAGATAACACAAGCCCATCGCAGTTCGCTGAGAAAGAGAAAGGGGAGACTTCTGATTAAGTCTCCCCTTTCTCTTTCTCAGCGTTTGTTGTGTGCGTTCGTGGACTATTTCGCACGGAACGAACGAGCGATTGAATCTGTCTGGCTGCGTAAAACACCCAGCGTGTTTTTGCGTCCGGTGAATTGCAACACGAACAGCGTCTTTTCGTCTTTACGCACGTAATACACGCGACTGGTGAACGGTTGCCCGGCGTTGTTTTTGTAATCGTATGCGGCTACCGCGCCGTATTTGCCGGCACTGAGCAGGAATTTCTCGAGCGCGAGTTTGTCATAGCCGGGATTGAAGCGCAGCCGCTCGCTTTCATCTTTGGTGGCATACGCCAGCGGATCAACATCTGCATCCAAATCAATCTTGCGGACTTTGAGTGCGCCGTTTTCGCGAACGCGATACACGATGTTGACGTCGTGCTGTCCCAGCGCGTTGGTGTTGACGATGGCCAACCAGCCGGCAGGCAGCGTCACGACGTAGACGCCGTCCGGGTCTTCAAAGACTTCGCCAGAGACAGGTTGCGCCTGTGCTTGTGCCGGAGCCTGTTGCGGAGTTGCCGGAGCGGGCGTTTGCGCCAGGGCCGTGACCGATGCCAGGGCCGAAAGAACAAAAAACGAGACAAAAAGACGAATCACGAAGCGTCCTCCTTCCAATTCACTTTGCCGCGCACCGCCGGGTCGAGCAGGGCGCGAAATTCCTTGCCAGCCAGCGCTTGAACGATGGTTTCACGCTGAATTGCAATCAAGCGATCCACGCCGCTGGCGGCGGTGGAAATCATGTCGGTCATCTGGGTTTGGGTGAAGGGGTCGGTTTCTGCCGTGCCTTGCAGTTCGACAAATCGTCCGTCGCCGGTGCGCACGACATTCATATCTACTTCGGCGGCAGAATCTTCGCTGTAATCCAAATCCAGCAAAATGCGTTCGCCGACCAAGCCGACGCTGACGGCGGCAATGTAATCACGCAGCGGCGGACGAACGATTCTTCCTTCGCCCAGGGATTTTTCCACGGCCAACGCCAAGGCGACAAAACCGCCGGTGATGGCTGCGGTGCGTGTACCGCCGTCGGCTTGAATCACGTCGCAATCCACGGTCACGGTGCGTTCGCCCAGGGCGGCCATATCCACCACGGAGCGCAAACTGCGCCCGATTAGCCGTTGAATTTCGTGCGTGCGTCCTGACGGACCGCCACGATTGGCTTCTCGCTGCATACGGGTTTGCGTGGCGCGCGGCAACATGGCGTATTCAGCGGTCACCCAACCGACGCCTTTGCCTTTGAGAAACGGCGGCACGCGTTCTTCGACCGAAGCGTTGCAGAGCACACGCGTTTCACCCACTTCGATCAGCACGGAGCCTTCGGCGTGTTTGGTAAATCCATAGGTGATTTTGACCGGGCGCAGGTCGTTGCTGTTGCGTCCGTCGTTGCGTTTGAAACTAGCTTGTATGGAGTCTGTCATGTCCCCAAATTTCGACTGCCTCCAGGTGAGGCAACGGTTCTCCTAAAATCTTTTCAGCGATGCGGTGAAACCGGCGCGCCGCGTCTGTGACATAAAATTCACTGCTGCTTGCGCCGGGCACCTGATTGAGCAAGCCGTGTTGTGCCAATACGTGCGCCGTTTCTTCGGCGGTTGCTTCGGCTGAATCCACCAGCGTGACCGCAGACCCCATCGTTTCACCGATCACGCGCTTGAGCAAGGGGTAATGCGTGCAACCCAGCACCAAGGTATCAATCTCTTGGGCGCGCAACGGCGCTAGGTATTGCTCGGCGACCAGGCGTGTGATTGCCGAATCGGTTTCGCCTTCTTCGACCAAGGGGACAAACAGCGGACACGCGCGCGCGAAAATCTCGACCTGCTTGTCGCCGCTGGCGTCTTCGATGGCGCGCACATACGCGCCGCTTTCGATGGTGGCTTCGGTGGCGATAACGCCAATGCGGCCATTGCGCGTGACACGCGCAGCCATACGCGCTCCCGGACCTAACACGCTGAGCAGCGGAATCTGGAATTCCGCGCGCAACCGTTCGCGCGCCATCGCCGATGCCGTGTTGCAGGCAACCAGCAGCATCTTGACGCCTTTTTCGACCAGAAAAGAGGCGTCTTCCACGGCATAGCGTTCGATGGTGGCGGGCGATTTTGTCCCGTAAGGCACGCGCGCCGTGTCACCCAGATAGATGACGCTTTCGTGCGGCAGGCGGTCGCGCACCGCGCGCAACACCGTCAGGCCGCCGACGCCGGAATCAAAAATGCCGATAGGAAGCGTACTCATACGGAAAAATCAAAAGGCAAAAGGCAAAAACCAAAAGGCAAAAGTAAATGACGATATGAACCGACCTTTGCCTGTTGAGTTTTGCCTTTTGCCCGTAATCACGATGGAGGTGGAGAGAATCGAACTCTCGTCTGGCAGCCATCCCCGAAGGAATCTACATACTTAGCCGCTTCGCTTAAATTTCATCTCGGCGCGGTAGCAGAAGCGGCGAAGAACCGCGCCGAAACTATGCCAGAAAGATTTCGCTTTTCAGCTCTGACCTGCGCCGAATTGCTAGCCGGCTAAGTTGACGCTCGAGCCGCACACACCGGCGATGGGCGGGCGAGCGGACGGCACGTTAGGCCGCCAGTGCGAGTTCAGTATTCGCAGTTAACGTTTGCCTGCAGTTTACGGGTTACAAGCTTCCCGGTATGCATCCGTCGCTTCAGGTCTTCCATCGAACCCAGTGCACCCCCGTTTGGTTTACACATTCAAGCGAACGTGCGAGAGTTTATGCGGACGCTTTGACGGGTGTCAAGAAGCCCGCTTTTTGGCGCGTTCTCAACAATTTACTGCACCTAGGAATCACATCACGCCTTGAATTCGCTGATCTGCACACCGATTACCGAAACCGAAGCCGCGCCGTTTCTGGCGGCCATGACCGAAGCAGAAGCCGTGGCGGACGCCATCGAACTGCGCCTGGATTACCTGACGACTGATGCCTTGCCAGTGGTTTTGCACCACTTGCGCGAGCGCATCACCCGGATTGGCAAACCGCTTGTGCTGACCTTTCGCCCGCGCGAACAGGGCGGGCAACGAGATGTCAGTTTGGCCGAGCGGCAGGAATTTTGGCGCAACTTGCCGCCAGAAATTGTGGCGGGGCTTGGATTTGCCGATTTTGAGCTCGACCTGGTTGAAAGCTTCGCCCAAGCGCCGCCGCCTGTTCCCTGGGCCAAAGTCATCTGTTCCTGGCACAACTTTGCCGAAACGCCTGCTACGTTGACGGCGCAATTTGAGCGCATGGCGCGCACGCCTGCTGCCGTGGTCAAAATTGCGACAATGGCCAACAGCATCGGCGATTGTTTGCCGTTGCTCGATCTGATTGAACGGCGCGCAGATCGCCCGGTCATCATTTTGGGCATGGGATTGCCCGGATTGCTGACGCGTGTGTTGAGTGTGTCGCGCGGGGCTTTGCTGACGTTTGGCGCATTGCGGCGCGGCGCCGAAAGCGCTGCCGGTCAGCCAACCGTGGTTGAATTGCGCGATTTGTATCGTGCCACGGCGCTTTCGCGCGCGAGCATGATTTTGGGGATCATCGGCAACCCGGTTGGCCATTCGCGTTCGCCGCGCATGCACAACGCGGCGCTGCACGCCGTCGGCAAGGAAGGCGTTTATTTGCCGTTTGAAGTGTTGGATGCCGCCGCATTCATACGAGATTTTGTGCGGCCCGCAACGCGCCAGCTCGATTGGCAATTGCGCGGCTTGAGCGTCACGATTCCGCACAAACTGGCGGTGATTCCGCAGCTGGATTTTGTGGATGAGACCGCGCGCGTGATCGGCGCGGTCAACACGTTGGTGGTCGAAGGCGACCAGTTACACGGTTACAACACTGATTGCCAGGGCGCGATGAATCCGCTGGATGCGTTGCTGGATGTGCGCGGCGCGCGCGTCGCTGTGATCGGCGCGGGCGGTTCGGCGCGGGCGATTTGTCACGGACTGCGACAACGCGGCGCAGACCTCACCATCTATGCCCGCAACCTGGACAAAGCCCAGCCCCTGGCCGACGAATTTCAGACGAAACTCGCCGCGCTGGAACAATTCGCCGGGCAAACCGATGTCGTCATCAATTGCACACCGATTGGCATGCACGGGCACAGCGAAGGTCAAACACCGCTTTCGGCTGACAAGCTGCACGGAATAAAACTGGTTTACGATTTGATTTACACGCCGCAGGAAACGGCGTTGTTGCGTGATGCGCGTGCGGCGGGCTGTCAGACTCTGGGCGGACTGGCGATGCTTGTCGGACAGGCGGGAGAGCAATTTCGTCTATGGACGGGCAGCGAAGCGCCGCTCGATGTGATGTGGCAGGCGGTCGGGTAACGTGTTGTCTCAGGCTGGCCAACACTTCAATCTTCGAGCGCGAACATCACGGCCAGCGCCAACCCCAACAACAGATTGAAGGCCATCAGCGTGGTCGAAAGTCGGTGCAGTTCGTTGAACGTGGCGCGGCGCGGGTCTTCTTTGGGAATGCGATCAATGCCGCCCGGCATGTCTGCGCGCAGTTTGTCGAGTTTGCGCGAAATGACCAGGCCTGAATACAGCGACAATCCCAGCATCAACACGGCGATGACATAGCGCGTCAGTTCTGACGCGTGCAACCGATGATTGAAACTGCCCCACCAGCGCAATCCCGCGGCCAGCAAGATGACCGCGCCGCAGCCATACATCACTGGATGAAAGCGCCGCAAAATCAGGCCAAAGGTTTTGCCTGCCTGTTCGCGCGAGGTCGCCGTTTGAAAGATTGCCGGGGCCGCGATAAACGCCAGCGTCGCCATGCCGCCGACCCAGGTCGTGATGGCGATGATTTCCAGAATGGCAGAAAGAGTTACGAGATTGCGCATAGGCTTACTGTAAACGCCAGTTGCGCGCTAAGCCAAGTCTCACGCGCAAGGTCGCTGCGCTCACCGTGGCCTTGGTCGCCCATTTTTATAATCCGCGCCGCAACGAATATAATCCGCGCCAGAGAGAAACGCGCGATTACCAGGGAGAAGAAACCAGCATGCAAGCTTCAAAACATCATCCACTGCGCAGCCGTGTGGCTGTCGTCATCGCCCTGCTTTTTTCTGCCTTGCTTGCCCTTGGGGCAACAGGCGTGGGCGCGCAAGAACAAAAGAAGCAAGAAGGAAAACCCATGCCGCCGAGCAGAAATGAAATCTTCGAAGGCGAAGTCAACGCGCCGGATTTTCCCTCCGGCGCAGAATGGCTCAACACCGAAAAGCCCATCAGCTTGCGCGATTTGCGCGGCAAAATCGTGTTGCTCGATTTCTGGACGTATTGCTGCATCAACTGCATGCACATCATCCCGGATTTGAAAAAACTCGAAGCCAAATACGGCAATCAACTGGTGGTGATCGGTGTTCATTCCGCCAAGTTTCAAAACGAAAAAGGCACCGACCAGATTCGTCAGGCGATCTTGCGCTACGAGATCGAACATCCCGTGATCAACGATAAGGATTTCGAAGTCTGGCAAAGTTACACCGCGCGCGCCTGGCCGACGCTGATTCTGATCAACCCCAAAGGCAAAATCGTCGGCTCGCATTCGGGCGAAGGCATTTATGACATCTTCGATAACGTCATCGGCCAGATGGCGACGTATTTCCGCGCCAAAAATGAATTGGTCGAAACGCCGGTCAATTTCAAACTGGAGAAATTCGCCGCGCCGCCCAGCCTGCTGGCGTATCCCGGCAAGGTGCTGGCCGATGAAAAAAGCAATCGGTTGTTTGTTTCCGATTCCAACCACAACCGCATTTTGATCACGTCGCTGGATGGCGCGGTGCAGGACGTCATCGGTGACGGCGCAATCGGCGTCAAAGACGGTGCTTTTGCCGAAGCCGAATTCAATCACCCGCAAGGCGTCGCGCTCGACGGCGATGTGCTTTACATCTGCGACACGGAAAATCATTTGATTCGCCGCGCCGACCTGAAAGCGCGCACCGTCGAAACCATCGCGGGGACGGGACAACAGGCGCGCCGTTTCAATCAGGAAGGCGTCGGCAAACAAGTCGCGTTGAATTCGCCCTGGGATGCGCTGGTGCATGACGGCAAGCTTTACATTGCGATGGCCGGACCGCATCAGTTGTGGGTGCTCGATCTGAAAACGCTTGCCGCCAAACCATACGCAGGCAGCGGACGCGAAAACCACGTGGACGGCGAATTGCTCGAATCCGCCCTGGCGCAACCCAGCGGACTTACCACCGACGGCAAATCGCTGTTTTTCGCTGACAGCGAAATCAGTTCGATTCGCGCGGCTTCGTTGCCGCCCGGCAATGTCGTCAGCACCGTCGTCGGCAAAGGCCTGTTCGATTTTGGCGACGTAGACGGCAAAGGCGACGACGTGCGCCTGCAACATCCGCTCGGCGTGGTTTACGTCAATGGCAAGCTGTATGTCGCCGACACTTACAACCACAAAATCAAAGAACTGGACATTCAGAAACGCGAAAGCCGCACCTTTGCCGGTACGCGTGAACGCGGTGTCAAAGACGGCGACCGCAAACAATCTCAGTTCAATGAACCGGCAGGCATTTCGGCAACGTCCAAAGCGCTGTTTGTCGCCGACACCAACAACCACCTGATTCGCCGCATCGAGCTGGACAGCGGCAAGGTTTCGACCGTCGAACTCAAGGGCCTGGAAACGCTGACCAAACAAATGGTGCGCAAATTCCGTGGCCGCGTTGTCGAAATCGCCAAACAGCAAATTGCGCCCGGCGCTGGTTCCATCACGCTTTCTTTCGCGCTGCCCGCCGGATACAAATACAATCAGGGCGCGCCGTTTTATCTGGCGTACAAAACGGCGAATGACAAAGCGGTAAAGATCAAAGAGACGGCGCAGAATTTTACCGAGCCGAAATTTCCGCTCGACATTCCCGTCGAAGCGCTCGCTGGCGAAGGCGCCGCCACCGTTGATGCTGTGATCTATTTTTGCAACGACGAAAAAGACAAGGTCTGTTTGGTGGACAGCGTGCGCGTCAACATCCCGCTCGAAGTCAAAGACGGCGCACCCAAACAAGCCAAAGTCGAAGTCGCCGCCAAGGCAAAAGGCGTCAACAACTAACTCAACACAGACAAGAAAAGATCGGTTTTGTCAGAAGCTGGTTGGCCGACTGGCCGACTGGCCGAATGCTTGGCTGGTTAGCTGGCTAGCTGGTTGGCTGACTGGCAAACCGATCAACCATCAGTGAGGAGCACTCAATGAGCGAACTGGTTACGCTAACGCAAGACGGCGATATCGCCGTCATTACCGTCAACAACCCACCCGTCAACGCGCTGAGCCCCGGCGTGCCCGAAGGCATCGCTGACGCCATCGCCAAAAT
>JAEUQO010000226.1 GCA_016789605.1 Acidobacteriota bacterium | reverse complement strand
TTAACCAAACAATCACGATCAACTTTCGCGTGCAATTGGGCGATGGCGTGGCAGCGGGGGCAACCGTCTGTTTGGATGGCAGCTTGCGTTACGATTCTGACAACGACGGCATGAACAATCTGACCGTGATCAAAACTGGTTGTCTGACCGTAACCTGTGCGCCGCCTGGACCGGGCAACATCTTTCCCGCCAGGGCAGAACTCAGTGATCAAAAAGCCGGTTCGGTGTTGGTGTATCCGCTGTACAGTTCGCGCGTGACGGGCTTCAGCCGCGAAAACGCACGGTTAAGCATCACCAACATTGACGCGCAACGCCGTGTTGCCGTGCATCTGTTTTTCATTCAGGACGATGCGCCGGGCGTCGCAGACGCGTATTTGTGTTTGACGCCGAATCAAACCGCGAGCTTTTTGGCGTCTGACGTAGACCCCGATGTAACCGGCTACCTGGTCGCCGTCGCGGTGGATGAGCGCACCGGGTGCCCAATCAATTTCAATTTCTTACTGGGCGATGTTTACGTAAAGCTGAGTTCGGGGCACGCGGCGAATCTGGCCGCACAGGCTTTTTCGGCTTTGGCTGGCAGATTGCCTGTTTGTGATGACACTGCCACCGAAGCCGATTTGAATTTTGACGGCGTCAGTTATAGCCCTGCGCCGCGTGTGTTGGCGGCAGATAATATCCCCAGCCCGGTGGATGGCAATCAGACGATGCTGATCATTGATCGCATCGGCGGGAATCTGGCAACCGGCGTCAGCACCGTCAGCCAGATTGTCGGCTTGTTGTTTGATGATGCCGAAAACGCCTTCAGCTTTGAGTTTCCGGCCAGTGCGCGACAATTTCGCGCGATTATTTCCAACACGTTTCCGCGCACCGCGCCGCGCGTGCCGCAATTGATTCCGGCGGGCCGTTCCGGCTGGCTGAAATTCTGGCGCAGCAGCGACGGCGGCATCGTGGGCGCAATGATCAATTTCAATGCGAACGCGAACGCGAGTTCGGCGGCATTCAATCAGGGGCACAATCTGCATGTGCTGACGCGCACGACCGAATCGAGTTTTGCGATGCCCGTCTTTCCGCCGGGGTGCTGAACGCTGACGATACGCAACGCGGCTCGCATCACCGCCGACGCGGGCCGCTTGCTTGACACTCTCGCATTGCAATCCGTAGGATGCGCGCCTCTTTTTCCAAACCCGAAAACAATCATTTCTCGTGCAGCAAGGCGGCAGCATCCGATGTCTGATTATTCCCAACAACCGATAGACCTTTCCGGCATTTCGACCTATCCGCTGGCGTCGCGGCCCAGCAAAGTCACCGTCAAACAATTTGCGCAACCGCTGAGCGACGAACAGGCGCGCGCCGTCACGGCGTTGCTCGATTCGTTGCCGCACATTTTGGCGGCAGATTCGCTGCGCGACGTCGCGGCTGCTTTGCTCAACGCCAAAGCCAGACAGCGTGCGATCATTTGGGGAATGGGCGGACACGTCATCAAAACGGGGTTGGCTCCGATCTTGTTGGATTTGCTGCGGCGCGGATTCATCACGGCCATCGCGATGAACGGTTCGGGCGTCATTCACGATTTTGAAATTGCGCTGGCAGGCTGGACCTCAGAAGACGTGGATAGCGGCCTGGGTTCGGGCGCGTTTGGAATGGCTGAAGAAACCGGACGTTTGCTCAACGAAGCCATCAAACGCGGTGCGGCAGAAGAGCGCGGCGTTGGCGAATCTGTCGGCAAGATGCTGGTCGAACGGCAACCGCCGTATGGCGAGTTTTCGTTGTTGCACGAAGCCTATCGGTTGCGCGTGCCGGTGACTGCGCATCTGACCATCGGCACGGACATCATACACATTCACCCACACGCAGACGGCGCAGCGCTCGGCGCTGCGAGCTATCGCGATTTCAAACTGTTTACTTCGCTGGTGCGGGAATTGGATGGCGGCGGGGTGTATCTGAATGTCGGTTCAGCGGTGACCATGCCCGAAGTCTTTTTGAAAGCCGTCACGGTGGTGCGCAATCTGGGACATTCGTTGCAGGATTTCACCACAGCCAATTTCGACTTTTTGCAACATTACCGCCCGCTGACCAATGTCGTGCGCCGCCCGGTTGCCAACGGAGCAGGGAAGGGATACAGCCTGACCGGCCATCACGAATTGATGATTCCGTTGCTGGCGGCAGCCGTCATTTCCCAAAGCCTTGCCTAGCGCAGGGAGCAGTTCCGGTTACGAAATAGGCCAAACAGTTTGCGACAGAAAACGAGGGCGGAAAAAGAGAATGAATCTTTTTCCGCCCTCGTTTTTGGCCCGCAGATGCGGTCGCTATCTTTATGGCGCGCTTGTCGCCGGAAGTGAAGCGGCGATTTCAGCCAAAGATTTGTTCAGCTTCTTCGGGCGGCAAATACGCGCCTTGCAACCGCACCGGTTCGCCCACATCGCGGAAAAGCAAATCGCCGCGTCCCAGCAACATTTCTGCGCCTGAGAAATTCAGCAGCATTTTCGATTCAATTGCCTTTTGCATCTTCAACCCGACACGCGTGGGAATGTTGGCGTCAAGCACACCGCGTATGATTTCACGGCTTGGCTGTTGCGTCGCCAAAATCAGATGGATGCCTGCGGCGCGCGCTTTTTGGCCCAGCCGGGTGATTTGCTGTTCGATGGCGCGGCGCGTCGTGCGGTCGGCCAGAATCAAATCGGCGTATTCGTCACACACGCAAAAGATGCGCGGCAGCGGTTGCCCTATGCGGCGTACATAGCTGGCCAGCGAATCGTCGCCGTGTTCGCCCAGCAACTGATAGCGGCGCTCCATTTCGTCTGCTAGTTCCTGCAAGACGCGGACGACCGGACGCGTTTCAGGTTGTTCATCAGGAAACACCAGCGGACGCCACAGAAACGGCGAATTGCGCAGCGCGTGAAAGGCGTTGCGTTTCGGGTCAATCAGCAACAGTCGCAAAGTGTCAGGCGTGTTGGTCAACAGTAACCCGGCCAGCGCCGTGCGCAGCCATTCGCTTTTGCCGCTGCCGGTTGTGCCTGCTACCAGCAGATGCGCATCTTCCGGCTGCGCAAAATCCAGCAGACGCAAGCTGCCAGTCAAATCCACGCCCAGCGGCGTTTGCGCGTTGCCCAACAATGGATCGCCCACCGGCAATTGCCCGCGAATTTGCGCAAACAGCACCGCCTGTCGGTCAGGCCGTTGCACGTCAATAACGACGCTGCCGTTTTCGGTGCCGATGCGCGGCGGAGCATCCAGGCGTAACCGCACTTGCAATTCTTTGGCGAGCTGTTCGACGGCGCGCAATTTAACGCGCGCGCCAAGCGTGACGGGAAAGCGCAAAAACGTCGGCCCCATCACTGTTGCGCCATCAGGTGAAACTTCCGCGCCGTATTCGCGCAGCACGTGCAGAATTTGTTCGCCGAGTTGTTGGTGTTCCTTGCTGAGCGAAAGGCTGAGCGAAGGGCTGAGCGCGGGCGGCTGATGCTTTTCTGTTTGCGCGTCAGGCAACACACCCGCCAAACGGCCAACCAACTCTTTCAGCCGCGCTTGTGTTTCAGTCAATTGCGCGGCGGCAAAAAGCTGTTCTTCTCGCTGTGGCGAAAAACGGATCAACGCCAGCGTGCCCAGGTCAGGTTCGCCCACGGCGGCAAGTATCAAGTGGTATAGACAGGCTTGCGCCAGATCGGCTTCAGGAGCGGTGCTGCCGGTTTTCAGTTCGACGACACACCAGGCGCGCGATTCAGGCAAACGCCAAAGCGCATCGGCAATGCCCGTCAATCGCACGGCATCTGTCCAACCGGGTTCGAGCAGTTCGCACGAAAGCGACGGTTCAACGCGCAGGGTTTTGCTCAACGACAATTCGTCATCGCCTTGCGCGCGCAACTGCCACAACAAATCCGCCAGCCAAACGCACAATTCCTGCACACTGTCCCACAGCGTCAACACCTGTTCGCTGCGGTGATGTAACAGGGCTTGCTGTTGGCGCAAACGCGGCCCGACCAGATGTTGATAGGCGTGTTTGATCAGCGCGCGTACCCATTCCTCTGGTTGCGGTTCGATTTCATCAATGGCGGCGTGAAAGTTGCGCGTATCGTCCGGGCCAATCAATGCGGCAAAAACTTCGTGAAACAGCTGGCCCAGCAATGCGGTTGAGGTTGCGCCCGCGCCGGGTTCTGAATCTGTTTGCGCGGCGCGATAAATGGCCGCGCGCACTTCGCTGACAGACAGCGTGACAGCCATTACGACACCTCCTGTGGCGCATCGGCTACATCCGCGGCAGAAGGCGTAAGTTGGAACAGCACTAGCGGCGGGCCGTTGAGCACGCCGAAGCGTTCGGGATTGCGACGCGCACAGGCTTCGATGATGTTTTCCGCGCGGTCGAGCTTGCAGGCGGCGTCCGCCACCGACACGACAAAATGATTGTGCAGCAATTCGCTGATGTCTTCGCAGAGGTTGAAGTCAGGATCGTCCGCTGTTGTCGCAGGAACTTCAGGCAAAAGCACATCGAGCAAATCGCGCAAAGGGCGCAGCTTGGCGTCGAGCGAATCGCGCAGCCAGTCTTGCACGGTGGCAGGCAACAGCGCTTCGCCGCCGTTGGCCAGATCACCGGCTTTGGCGTCTGACAGCAATCCGCGCAAAGCATCGAGCGCGGCGATCATTTCCGCTGAAACGGTCAGCCAATGAAATCCGGCGCCAGCCAATTGGTCGCGGTGCTCACGCGTTCGTCTGGCGTTGCTGCTAATGGGCAAACGCGCATCACGCAACAAGACGAATTTTTCGCGCGTGACATCTTCCAGCACTTGTTCGGCAGCCTGTTCGCGCAACCGGCGCAAACGGCCCGCCAGGCTGGTCATGTTGCGTTGGTTGCAAAGACTGAGGCTGACGCGTCCGCGCGGGCTTTCAAACACCAGATCGGCATCGCGAAAGCGTGAGAGCGCTTTCTGTTCCCAGCGCGTGTCGAATAACCGCAGCAGCAACGGAACGCCGTGCGTGATGATTTGATCGGTTTGTTCGGTGCTGCTGGTTGCGGCAGAACGCGCCAACCGTTCTTCGAGTTCTTGCGCCAGAAAATCCTGTGTCGGCGAAACTTGGGCGGGCGCTTCCGGTTGCCAATACGCGTCGAATTTATCCGCGCAAAATGACAGCAACGCGCGCGGCGTATCTTTTTTACGCTGCAAGGCTTCGTCTACGTCGGATTCGCGCAACGGCCAGAACCGATCTGCTGCTGCGGGGCGTTCGCTACGCAAATCAGGGCTGGCGGCCAGGCGCGCTTCGATCAAACGTTTGGCTTCAGGCGGCGTCAGCGATGCAAGGGCGCGCTCACCAAACGTCGAAAGCCGGTCTCGATCGGAACTGATGACCGCCTGGCTGAGCGTCGTCAGAAACTGCGCCAGGATGCAGGACACCAACACGGCGTTGCTGGTTTCATCGCGCAGAAAGCTGACCATCTGCCCGAACTTCAACAATCCCGCCAAATCCTGTGGATGCGATTGCAACGCTTCGACCTGATCGAAACAAAACACGACCGGCAGTTCCGGGCCGATCAAGCGGCTCAAACTGAGGATCAAGCGGCGCGCGCGTTCTTCGGGGTCGCCGTCCTGATCGGTGTTGACGCCCAGTTGCGCCAGTGCTGCTTCGGGCAGGGATTCGCCGCGCAACCACGCCCGCGCGTCGCGGCGAAAGCGCCCCAACAACAAATGGGCCAGCACGATGACCAGATCACGGTCATTCAATTGCGCTTGTTGATCCAGCGCGTCGAGCGCGTCTTCCATCTCGGCGACGGCGGCGGCAGAGGTGCGCGCGTCGCGCTGCAGCCGTTCCAGCCAGGTTTGCGGTTCGCCGATGGTGGGCGAACATTCTTTCAAGCGCGGCAACAGAATGCGTTCCAGTTGCGGGCGTCCGTCTGTGGTGGGACGCAACAAATCTTCGCCAAAGCGATTGCGCAAATGACGCCAGATCATTTGCGGGCTGGTTTGTAAGCGCACCGAGACAAAGACTGCGGGCGGCGCTTGCCCGTAAATTTTGACCAGCCCAGCCAGATAAGCCTGCAAGCGTGCCAGCAAATGAGTTTTGCCGCTGCCGGCTTCGCCATAGAGCAGAATCGAAGTGGATTGTCGCTGGGTGCGTACGTGTTCGAGCGCGCGGCGACAGAGTTCAAATGCGCTCTGGTGAATTTCGGGCACGTCCACGATATCCCAATGCCAGGGATCGGCGACAATCGCCGAGCGGAACGGGTTGGTGATCGAATGCAACAACGAAGTCATAGCTAAAGAAATGCAGGCGAAAGACACGCATCAAAATGCGGGGCGGCGGCGAATGGCTTAAGGGCGAACACCGTTAGCGCAAGGAAATGCCGACGTAATAATTGCCGAGTTGATCGGCGACCAGCTCTGCGCGTTCTGCTTCGCTCAAACTGTTGGGAAAGTTATGACGCTGCAAGGCGACGCGATAGCTTTCGGCCAGATGCAAAACCGCGCGGTCAAAACTGGTTTTGTCCCAGCCTTCGGTGCGCAACGAATGCCACAATTCATTCAATGGCACCAGACCGCCCTGGGCTGCCGCGAGTTTGATTTGCACCATGCGCGTCAGCAGGGATTCGTTGGCGCTGTTTTGCGGCACGGCGGCCGGGGCGTCATTCAGCAACCCGGCGGCGCGCAAAATGTCTTCGCGCGAACACGCCAGCTTTTTGCCGAGTTTTTTCAACGCGTCTTCCAGGTAATCACGCGGATTGGCGGGTTTGGCGCTGTAGAATTTCGTGCGTCCGCCAAGCAGCGGAGGCAATTCCTGCACATGCTCTTCGCGTACGAGTTGCGCGAGCAATTGTTTTTGCCGCTCTTCGCTAAACCCGGCCAGCGTGGATTTGGCCTTGCGCAGCAATTCAGCGCGCGTGTGCGGGCGTTGCGCCAGGTAGCGCAACAGGGTTTCGCGCGCGAGTTCTTCGGCAGAACGCGTCCAATATCGCAACGCTTGCCCACGACCTGTGGCGGCAAAGGCATACACTCGGCCAGCGGCGATTTCGGCGGTCAACCGTGCAGTCAAAATGTCTTCTGAAAGTTTGTACGGTCCGGTCAAACGGTCACGTAATTGTTTGCAGGTGAGTGGTTGCGTTGCTTGTGACAGCGCCTTGCGAATTACTTCGTTTTCAAGCTCAGCGGTGTCAGGCGAAATCATCGTAGCGGATCCGTTGTCCATAACTTGTGTCTCTTGATGCGCGTGCGGCGGGGCAGGGAAGAGGGTGAGCTTCGGCCGCGGGCGCAAGCTTATCGTGATTATGGTTGCTTGCTGTAAGCGGGGCGGAGCATAGCATTGACGCCCAGACGAGGCAAATTTATAGTTCCCGCTTACTGCGCAATTACAATTTCAGTTCACCAACGGAATACTCAATGCTTGAACTTGCCATACGGGCTGCGCGTGAAGCAGGCGCAATCCTGCAGAATTTTGCCGCGCGCGGTTTTGCCGTCACCAACAAAGGCCGCATCAATTTGGTCACCGAAGCTGATTTGGCCAGCGAACTACACATCAAAACGTTGATCTCGTCGCATTACCCGGCGCATCGCATTCTGGCCGAAGAGAGCGGTCTGAGCGCCCACGATGTTTCGTCGAGCGATTATTTCTGGATCATTGATCCGCTCGATGGCACGACCAACTTTTCGCACGGCGTTCCTTGTTATGCTGTTTCGATTGGGGTTGAACACAAAGGCGAAATGATCGCTGGCGTGATTTATGATCCGACGCGGGATGAGCTCTTTGCCGCTGAACGTGGCGCGGGCGCAATCTGCAACGGGCAGAAAATTCAAGTTTCAGAGATTGAAACGCTGGAGCGCGGGTTGGTTGTGTCGGGGTTTCCGTATGATGTGCGCGAACGTTTGCACGAGTATTTGCCTGCTTGGGGCGAATTTCTCAAACGTGCACAGGGCGTGCGGCGCTTTGGCGCAGCGGCGATTGATATGGCGTACGTCGCAATGGGGCGGCTGGACGGATTTTGGGAGCAGGGGTTACACGCCTGGGATACTGCTGCGGGTTGGCTGTTGATCGAAGAAGCGGGCGGGCGGGTAACCAAACTCGACGGCTCATCTTTTGATAACTTCACGCCGAGCATGTTGTGCTCGAACGGGAAAATTCATGACGAGATGTTGGAGGCATTGCGTTTGGTCGGCCACGGACAAAGTCTGGAAAAGGAATAAGCGGTGCGCCGAAGCCTGCCAAAAAGACAAAAAAACGCCTCTCTCAATTGCTCTCACTCAACAATTGAAAGAGGCGTTTTCAATGCGAACCAACGAACGAACAAAATCAAGCAGTTGTGCGTCGCACTCGCGGCGGTGCGACTGTTTTCCGTAATCCAGCGACCCAGAAATCAAGTCGAGTTTGTGGGTTTTTGGTACTTTCTTGCGTCGCATTCTGATTGGGCACTGTGCGTCCACAATTAGGGCAGCAACGCGAATATGAAAAAATCTGGTAGTTGCAGTGTTGACAACGCATCGGGGCACACCCTCCACATTCTAGGAGTTAACTACTTTGAAACGCCATTACTTCGGAGCAGCGATGGGGGAGAGGCAAGTGCATTATAGACGTCTGAACCAATTTGTCTATACACCATGGAAAAAATTTCGCACCCGCTAAGAAAAATTTTCATCCTTGCATCAATTCTGACCTGTCTGGTTGAGATACCTAACTGGTCGAATTGGGGCATTTGGCCAAATTCAACGCATCAGCTCATCCCACAGGTCTTGGAATCTGCGAAAATTTTCGCTGCGGCCAAGACAACTGTGCGCCGCACCACATATCACCAATGGCAGGACGCAATCGTGCTCAGCAACGGCAAAATTGAAATTGTCATTGTGCCAGCCATTGGGCGCGTAATGCAGATGCGCTTTGTGGGCGAAGAGGACGGACCGTTTTGGGAGTTGCCAGAGCTATATGGCAAAGCGCCCGATCCGGAGGCAAAAAACTGGTTGAATTTTGGCGGTGACAAAACCTGGCCTGCGCCGCAAAGCGAATGGCCCCGCATCACACCGCGCAGTTGGCCTCCGCCACAAGCGTTTGACGCGATGCCGGTCGAAGCCATCGTTAAAGAAGGCAACCAAGGCAGTGAAGTCGAATTACGTTCGCCAGTAGACCCGCATTACGGCATTCGCACACGCCGATTGATCCAACTGGCAGCGCAACGCCCGGAACTGACTATTTCGACCACATACGAAAAGCTCGCCGGTCAGCCGATGAACGTTTCTGTTTGGGTAATTACCCAATTAAAAGACCCGCAAGGCGTGTTTTTGCCGTTGCCGAAAGCGACGCAATTTGCGGATGGGTACAACAAACAGTCAAAGCAACTGCCTGCCAATTTGCAGCGCACAGGGCAATTGCTTTCGCTGACACGCGACCCAAAGAATTCGACCAAAATTGGCACAGACGCCAGCACGATGTTGTGGGTAGGCGAAAAACACGTGCTGCGGATTGATGCGCCACGTGTAGACAAACGCGAGTATCCCGATCAAGGAAGCAGCGCAGAGGTTTACACCAATCCCGATCCGCTCACGTACGTCGAACTGGAAACGCTTGGCCCATTGCAGATGCTGAGCGTCGGTCAGCAAATGACACACACCAACCGTTACACGTTGGGGCGGCGCAGCAAAGCAACGCCCGCAGTAGAAGCGCGTCGTTGGCTGAAATAGCAACGACGCTATAGAAAAACGCCGCCATCGCGATGGAGCAATAGGGACAAACCCCGATTGCCTGTTGCGATGGCGGCGTTCGTGTTTGTGTGCGCGGTTTGTCAGCGGGCCAGACGCAAACTGCGCAAGATTTGCTGGAACGCAGGTTTGTAAGCTTCGGCTTCGTCTTCGGGCACGATGGTGATGATGTAAAACATCCGTCCATCTGCCGTCGCGGTGGTATAGGTGATGTCAATTTCCATCACGCCATTGATCGCTGACGGACCGGCGACGGCTGCCGCAAGTCCTGATTGACCGCCGACCGTGGTTTGTTTCATTTCGCCTACGATCTGAAAGTCTTCATTGTCTTCAAGCTGGCGCTGAATGAACGCACGCGTTGCCGAAGCCAAATCTCCTTGCCGAGCGGGAACTGCACCCACAAAAATTCCGTGCGTGACCATCAACGATTCGCCATTCTGTTTCGGCATTTTTCCGTAAGCGCCTTTGGGCGCAAAAATATACGTGGCGTCATTGCCTCCCAGTTGTTCCCAATTGGCGGGCACTTGTAGTGCAAATGAACCGTCCCCGGCTTGCACGTTTTGGAATTGCGCAGCGGGGCGAGCAGGGCGCACACTCGTTTCCAAATGGCCTGGGTCAGCGCCAATGCGTTTAAGCTGGCTGCGATCACTCAGTTGGACCCCGCGACCGGTTAGCCGCGCTTTGGCTTGCTCGAATTCCGGTGACGTATGCACCGGGCTGTTGCTGACTGGCAGCTTGGGAATTTCAGCCAGGATGTATTCGATACGATTGCCCGGGTCCGGGTGGTCGCTCAGCATTTCAGGAACGCGCTGTCCGCCTTCAGATTCCAGCGTTTTGAAAAAATTGGCCATATCGCGGGGATCGTAACCGGCTTCGGCCAGAATGCGGGCACCTTCCAGATCGGCTTCTTTTTCCGCTTTTCGACCATATTTCAGAAAGGCCAGATTCGCGCCCAATCCGCCGATGGCGTTGACGGCCTGACCCAGGTTCGGGTTTTCGCTGGCCGACGCAATCGTACCGAGCACGCCCAATCCCATTTGCGCGATCTGTTGTTTGGTCGCCTGGTTGGTGCCGTGACGCAAGGCGGCGTGGGCGATTTCGTGCGCCATCACACCGGCCAATTCGCCTTCATTGCGTGCGGCGGCAATCGTTCCGGCGTTGACGAACAGGAATCCGCCCGGCAAGGCAAATGCGTTGATTTCGCGTGTCGCTACCACCCAGAACTGATACGGGAACCGTTCGCCCGGCGTTTTCGCGACCAATTTGGCTCCGAGCGCACGCACGTAATTGGTGATCGGCGCGTCATTGAGCATGGGAGTTTCGCGCATGATCTGTTCAGCCGATTGGCGTCCCATCTCGACGTCTTGTTGCGGGCTGAAGAAATTGACGCCCGGTTTGAATTGCGGCGTGGAGCGTGAACCGGGCGGCGCTTGCAGCTCACCGCCGCCACGACAGGCCAGTTGTCCGAGCAGCAGAGACGGAAGCAAAAATGACAGGACAAGTTTTCGGTTGAGCATTCTGAGCATAAAGCAACGTTCCTTTGTCAGAGCCGCCGCGCGACCGGGCGCAGGCTTTTGGGCGCATTTACTTGGCGGCGTTGGTTCGAGTCGAAAACGGTTGATAGAGCCGGGCTGCCGCGCGCGTGACAAACTGGCGCGGCACAAATCGTTCGGCGAAAACCATTGCTTGATTGGCCAAACCCGACACGACCACGCTTTGATTTTGCGCCAGGCCTTGCAAACTGGCAGCGACGACCTCTTCCGGTGTTTGCATCTTGCTGTGGTCACGCAACGGAGCCGTGCCCGCCACTTGTTGGAAATTCGTCGCGGTTGCGCCCGGACAGAGCGCTTGAATGCGTACGCCGTGCGCCGCACATTCCGCCCACAACCCCTCACTGAAATTCAAAATGAATGCTTTGGTCGCGGCATACGCCGCCATGTACGGCACGCCTTGAAAGGCCGCCGTCGAACTGACGTGCACAATCGCGCCTGAGCGGCGTTGCAGCATCGGTTGCAAAAACAAATGCGACAAGGTCACCAGCGCCGTCACGTTGACCTGGATCATGAGTTGTTGTTTGGCCAGCGGCAAATCGGCAAAATCGCCGACGACGCCAAATCCGGCATTGTTGATCAACAAATCCACGGGCTGGCCGCTGCCTTCCGTCGCGCGCAAAATCGTTTCCGGTCCGGAATCTTCTGCCAGGTCAGCAACGACGACAGACACCTTGACGCCGTGACGTGCGCGCAACTCTTCAGCGAGTGCAGCCAGCCGATCTTGCGAACGCGCCGTCACAATCACATTTGCGCCTTCAGCCGCCAACCGGCGCGCAAAGGCTTCACCGATGCCGAAAGACGCGCCTGTCACCAGGGCGGTTTTGCCTTGCCACTCGGACATGTCTGTTCCTTTGTGAAGACCAAGCGAATAAATGTTGGGTGGGGAAGCGAAACGATAGGGGAAGAACAGGCAAAAGGCAAAAGCGGCTGAGGGATCCTGACGAAGTGCGGCGGTGTTTATGGGCGCGAGCCGGAACGTTTTACGACGAATTGCGCCGTCGCCTTCAGGATCGTTTTCCGCGAAAATCGTTTGGGTTTTGTGGGAGACATGGTTGCGCCGTTAATAGGCAACGGCGGCAATTTGGCTGTTGGGCGTTCGTGAAATTCCACGGGCAAGCCCACGCGTGTGGTGGGCGGCTGTGCGCGCTCTACGCTGGTGTTGTTGGTTGGCATAACCTGTTCCTCCTCTTGCGACGAATGGTTTTCAGCAGAATTCAACCATACAGGCGAGAACCAACCGGAAAAGTTATCATCTCTTCGCTAATTTTTTTTTGGTTGCTGTCAGCACATTCAGCAAGCAAAAAAGGCTCCGATGATCTTTTCCCTGGGATCATCGGAGCCGGAGTATAGGAGGGCGCGCCCTTGGCTTGCATTCCGTGGTCAGTGGCCAAAGCAGAAGCGAGACTGAGAGCGCATTAGCTGACGGGGCGTGTGCTCGTGGTTTTGAGTTTGTCGGTTAACTGGCGCAGCCGTTGTTCTTCCTTATTGGCTTGGCCGGTCAATTCCGTTGCTCGTTCGTGTAACGGTTGCTGGCGGTTGCGCAGCTTTTGCGTACGCTCGCCAGCGAGCTCGTTTTTGAGTGTTTCGAGCTCACTCTTTCCGTCTGACGCTGCTGTCAGTTCATTGATTTCCTGCTGCAGCCATTGCTCTTCTTCCGCCAACCGTTGTTGTTCGGTTTGCACCTGTTGCAATTCGCGGTTGATTTGGTTGAGCTTCCATTGCTGGAACTCAATGGCTTGTTGCAACAGCTCCCGGCGCAGGGCGTTGATTTCCACCAGCAGTTGCCGCGTGGCGGCGGCCTGCGATTGGGTTTCGTTGTTTGGTGTCTGAGCCAGCGTGGCGCTGGCAAACGTCAGCCACACCGCGCAGAAAAGAATGATTCCTGTTCGTTTCATGCCATCTCCTTTGAAGTGTCAGGCAGGTTATTGGGTAAGGCTAAAGCCCTGGCAAACGCCGTCACGGGTAATGGCGATGCCCGCCAGACCTGGCGAACCGAAGTTTGAGCTGGCGTTGCGTATGAGGCGGGCTTCGACGTAATAAACGCGCGCTGCATTCGGACGCAGGAATTGAAACCCCGCGAAATTGCCGCAATTGCCGAGCGATTGGGTTTGGTAACCGGGCAGTTGCGGAAACTCTTCGCTGTTGAATGTGATCAGCGTATTGGTTTGTCCGGCGTCAGGTCCGGCGATGATGTGTTCTTTCAATTCGACGATCACCTGCATGGCATTGGCGTGAGCGTCACGATACCGCACGATCATGGTCGGCCAGTTGGTCGGCGTGAGCGGGCCGGAAAACAGACCGTCTACAGCGGTGACGTTGTAACGCAAGACCACAGTCGTTTGTCCGCTGCCCGCTATGGTGGCGTTAGAGTCAGAGAACATCACGAGATTTTGGCTGGCTTCGTCAGGCGTGCCGGTCGAAGCCGCCGCCGTCCAGATTTTGGTGTTGTCTTGCGCGAAGGCCGCGCCTGTCAGCGCCAGCATTGCCAGCGCAAAAAAGAATGTTTGGCTCAAAGTCGTTAGTTTCGATCTCAACATATTCATAAAGGCATTCCTTGGGTAGGTGGCTGAATTCTGAGGATGGTGTTGGAGCCAGGAGCGCTGGCTCCAACACCGTTTGTCTGCAGTTCTGAAGTATCAGTCAGCGTTTAGTGGCAGGTGTTGCCCGCGTGGTTGAACAACTGAATGGACATCAGTTTGGCCAATCCGTTGTTGCTGGTGCGCGTCAGTTTGGCTTCGATGTAAAACGCGTAATTCGTGAAATCGAAACCAAAGTTCGACCCTGCGCATTGCGAAGTCGTTTGCGTCTGGAACGCATTGGCACCAGCGTAATCGTTGCTGTCGAGCTCGAGCACTTTGGTGGTTGCGCCCGTGTCCAAATTGACTCGGTAAAGGCTAATCAGCACTTGCGCTTGCGCTCCGCTGTCCATAAACCGCGCCTGCATTCTGGGATAGCCCGTGACGAAAAGCCCATCCGTCGCCACCACGTTGTAACGAATGGTGGCTTGTGCGTACGAGGTGGCTCCGGTGTTCAATTGCGCCAATCCTGATGCGCCCAACGACACTTGTTCCAAGTCGTCGTCATCCACAGTGCCGGCTGACGCGACCGTGGTCCAGGCTTTAGGGTTTTGTGCCGAAACCGGTGCGGCCAGCACGGCCATAAACGTCAATACCAAACTCAAACCGAGGCTGAGCGCTTTGTTCAAAGACTGAGTAAACATTGTTGAATTCTCCTTCTATCCATTGAGTTTTGTTTGCACCAACGCCCGACCGCACGATTGTGCGGTGGCTGTGGTGGCATTTTTCTGCGCGGTTTGCCGCTGCGGAAAACCTCTTTTCCTGAACATTCAGGTGCGCAGAAGATTTGTTGTTTGTGCCGCTTTTGACGGTCGCTGCATAAGGCGTAAATGCGCGGTGAAAACCACCACCACCCAAAAAGATTTTTTTGAGAAGAGGCTGAGCTCATCGTTGACGGCTGAAATGCTTAGGTAGCAGGTAGATTGCCTGTGTGATAGATTGCGCGACTCTTTGAGGGCATTTCGGGGGAATACAGATATGGCTACGCAATCGTCCAGTGACGTGACGCGGTTACTCATCGCGTGGAAAAAGGGAGAGTCTGCGGCACTCGATCAGTTGCTTCCTCTGGTGCAGGCTGAATTGCACCGGCTGGCCAGGCATTACATGGCGCGGGAACGCGCCGGGCATCCGCTGCAACCGACGGCCTTGGTCAATGAGGCATACATTCGGTTGATCGAATGGCAAAATATCGAATGGCAAAATCGGGCGCATTTTTTCGGTGTGGCCGCGCAATTGATGCGTCGCATTCTGGTTGATCTGGCGCGTCGTCGTCAGCGCATTTCGGGCAAGAGCGTCCATCAGGTTTCATTGCAACACGCCGAAGGCCGAAAAACGGAGCGCACCGCCGATTTAATCGCGCTGGATGATGCGTTGCGTTCGCTCGCCGCCATTGATGAACGCAAATGCCGTGTCGTTGAGCTACGTTATTTTGCTGGCCTGAATAACCTGGAAATCGCCGAGGTGCTGGGCATTTCTGAAAACACCGTCATCCGCGAATGGGGGAGAGCCAAGGCCTGGCTTTACCGCGAACTCAAACAAACCGGACAAGAAAACCGCAACGACGTTTCCGATCGCTCCGAGCATGACTCCTGAACGCTGGGCGCAAGTAGATCAATTGCTGGCAACTGCGCTGGAACTTTCCGGTGCGGAGCGCGCTGCTTTTTTGGCGGAAGCCTGCGGCGAGGATGTTGCCTTGCGCCACGAAGTGGAATCGCTGCTGCGCGCCCATCACGATGCCGAGACAGCCTTTCTGACGACGCCCCCGTTCTCTGTTGTAGCGCGCGAACTCGCTGAACAACACTCTTCGGGAGAGGCTGGCCGATTTCTGATCGGACAAACCCTGGGACATTACAGTTTGCTTTCAGTGCTTGGCGTGGGAGGGATGGGAGAAGTCTATTTGGCGCGTGATGAACGGATGAACCGCCGCCTGGCGTTGAAAATTCTCCCGCCGCGATTTGTTTCCGATGATAGCCGTGTCGAGCGTTTTGCTCGTGAAGCCCGTGCCGTTTCCGCGCTCAATCACCCAAATATCGTCACCGTTTACGAGATTGGCCAGTTCGACGGCGCTCACTTCATCGCCATGGAACACGTGGACGGCCAGACGTTGCGCGAGAAAATCCACGAGGTCAAACAGCAACCTTCTGATGTAAAAGAAGTCGTGGAAATCGCGCTGCAAATTTCTGCCGCGCTGTCAGCAGCGCACGCGGCGGGCATCATCCACCGCGACATCAAACCTGAAAACGTGATGTTGCGCCGCGATGATTACGTCAAAGTGGTGGATTTTGGGCTGGCCAAACTGATCGAACCGGAGCGCTCGCTGGCAGAAACGTTGGCAGAAAGCCGCGACCTGGCCAGAACCAACCCGGGCACGGTGTTGGGAACGGTGCGTTATATGTCGCCGGAACAGGCGCAAGGGGAGAGTGTAGACGCGCGCAGTGATTTATTCAGCCTCGGCGTCGTGCTTTATGAATTGCTGACCGGCAGCACGCCATTCAAAGGCGATACCGTCGCCGCCACCCTGGATGCCGTTGTGCATCACACGCCGATTCCGCTGACGCAACTGCTGCCAGACGTGCCAGCTGATTGCGCCAAAGTGATTCACCGAATGTTGGAAAAAGATCGCGAGCGGCGCTATTCGTCAGCGGATGAATTGCGCGCGGCGCTTCGACAGGTCAAACGCGAACTGGATTCCCCATCTACAAATTCATCAGCACAGGGGGACAAACACAGCGTCCGCCGCGTCATCACGTCACCTCTCAACACTGTCGCGTTGCTTGCCGTGCTGGCAATGGTTGCTTTCGTTGTGTGGCGTTTCTGGCCCGCCAAGGAGCCCGAACCTTCGTCTTGGTTTAACGCCTACAGCCGTCGCCTGACGCATTTTCCCGGCGAAGAGCGCAATCCGAGTTTGTCGCCTGATGGCAATGGGGTGTATTACGCGTGTCGTGTTGAAGGCCAGTGGGATATCTTTTGGCAATCGGTCAGCAGCAGCAAGCCAATCAATCTGACGCAGGGGAATGACGCTGATGACACCCAACCTGCCTGTTCACCCAAGGGCTCCAGGGTGGTTTTTCGTTCCGAACGTGACGGGGGCGGACTTTTTATGATGGGCGCAATGGGCGAAAACGTCCAGCGTGTTTCTCGGTACGGGCACAATCCATCCTGGTCACCAGACGGAACACAAATTGTTTGCGGCACGGATTACATCCTGCACCCCAAACAACGTGGAGCCAAAAGCCAGCTTGTCATTTTTGACATTGCCACCGGGCAGGAACGCACTTTGACTCATGACGAAGATTCCGCTCAGCCGCGCTGGTCGCCTGGCGGCAAACGCATCGCCTTTTTCCGCCGTACGGTTACCAACCGGCGCGACATCTGGACGATTGCCGTGGATGGCAGCGATCCGCGCCCGGTCACGAACGACGATGCTACCGATTGGAATCCGGTGTGGTCAGGCGACGGACAATATCTTTATTTCACCAGTGATCGTCAGGCCGCCGCCAGCGTGTGGCGGGTGCGCATTGATGAAGCCACGGGGCGAACCCTTGCCGAACCGGAACCAGTCACCGGTCCGGCGGCGGAAGTTTCGCAAATGGATTTGTCAGCTAATGGTCGGCGCATTGTCTATACGACACGAGTGCAGGATGCCAACATCAAGGCGATAGAATTCGATCCGGTCAAATTGACGACGATTGGCACGGCGGAACCGATTACCGAGGGCACCACCCCTTCGGGATCACCCAGCCTTTCGCCGGACGGAGAGTGGCTGGCATTTCATACCCTGGGAGCGCCGCAGGAGGACATCTGGCTGAAGCGCGCCGATGGCAGCGGACCGTCAACGAATTTGACCAACGACGCTGAGATTGATCGGTCACCGAGTTGGTCGCCTGACGGTAAACGGTTGGCATTTTTTTCTACCAGTCCTAAATTTTCACAGATCTGGCTGATTAACCCGGACGGCAGTGGTAAACGCCAACTCACATTTGCCGAAAACGGCAGCAGGTTTCCGTTTTGGGCTTTTGATGGAAAGCGTCTTGCCTATCATCTGACAGTCAACACACGACTCCGCACATCGTCAGGCAGCCACAAGGGGGGAACGCAAATTATCGAAGTAGACAAGCCGTGGACGGAGCAAACGCCCGTTTCATTGCCACCGGTCAACGAAGCCGGCGACTGGTTTGAAGGATACCACTGGTCGCGCGACGGCAAATACATCGCAGGCCACGTTGTCAGCCTGCAAGGGCAGGAAACACGCACCAAACCGGGGCTATACGTTTATTCTTTCGAGACTCACCGCTACGAACAAATCACTGACATTGGCCTGCGTATGGAATGGCTGGCTGACAATCGCCATATTCTCTTCAATCACGCCGGTAAAAGAGACACTGCAGAACGACAAATCGGCGTGGTAGACACCCAAACTAAGATCATCAAATGGCTGATCTCTCACCCAACGCAAATCATTTCCACCTTTGGACTGACACGCGACAACCGCCGGTTGTTTTACACCGCCACCGATCATCAGGGCGATATTTTCCTGCTCTCGCTCGATAAGTAACCTCTGGTATCGCGTCGAATCATTACGGTTCCACAAGAAGCTACGCGGGCATAGTTAGACGCTCACCAACTGCTCGCATCTTCCAAGACTTTTGCTCCGAGGTTCAATACCCCGGAAACTAGATCAGATTTCATTTTGGCGTACAGGTTTTGCCACAGAGGTTTCCAAATATTTCTCTAAGCTTCCGTGGCTCCGTGGCCAATCCGTAAAGCGAATTGAAAAACGATCCAGGCTTTCTTCAGTTGCCACCTGCTTCGGCATACCTCTTGCGATAATCCATCATGAGTTCATTGATTGGGTGATAACGTCCAACTACGCAATAAAAAACGCAGATTTGAGCGGGAAGAAGCGAGAGACTGGTTCAAATCACCCAAGCAAAGAAAAGATGGAATTGGAATACCAACAAGCCTGCTCAGTCTTGCCAGTCTGGAGAAATTTTTAGGACCTACGCTCTAGGGCTTACGCAAATGAGGCCGTGTTCGTAGCCCGAACGACTTGGGTCAGCTCTATCTTACGATTGTTGCCGCGCAACCTGGCCAGACGCGGCGAAGTCATCATCACCCTATACACGGATGGGGGCGATCAGTGTTGTGAGCGCCGTCATTGGCAAACTCACATTTCAGTGGGCAGGCCGTAGGTTTGCCCTAATAACAGAAAGAGGCATTATGCTTAGCAATAAACTTTTAGCGCGTGCTGCTGCGGTTTGCCTGTGCGGACTGTTGAGCGCGGCAGCCTTGTGGCGTTTCGGCACAACCGCCGGAGCGCAAACTACAACCATTCCGCTCGGTAGCTACACGGGAGTTTTGAATGAAACGCCCAGTCCGGTGCCGTTCTTCAGCCCTGGCCAGTATCAAATCACGTTTCTGGAAGGCAACAAGTACCGGTACGAGGTGAACAACAGCGTTGCCACCACTGGCACCTACACGCTTTCGGCAGATCGAGTGACATTCACGCAGGACGCCTGTCCCAGCAATGGCGTTTATCAATGGGCCCTGCAAGGCAACCGGCTCACGCTAACCTTACTCGCCGGACAGACAGAGGGGTGTTACTGGCGGGCGGGGCTGGCGAATACCTACTTGCGCAGCGATCAACAGGAAAGTATCTGGCGCAAAATTGGCCCGGCTGGCGGCACGATTAACAGCTTGTTTATGCACGAGGGCAAACTGTTTGCAAGCACATACGCGGGCGGCATCTTAGTGTCAGAAGACAATGGGCAAAGCTGGCGGAGGACGCGCTCGCCTGGATATTGGACAATGGCGGCATTCGCTGTATTCAACGGCAACCTGTTTGCCGGCGGGCAAGGCTCCGTGATTTTGATGTCGCAGGATGGCGGCGAATCCTGGGCGTTTTGTGAGCCGCCGGGCGGTTTCACCCTGACCGAATTCGCGGTGTTCAATGGACGGTTGTACGCTGCGGGCTTTGGATTCGGCGTCATTCGCGCGACCGAGAATCCGCGTTATTGGGAAAAGGTTGCGACGACAGGATTGACGAATCTGAACGTCACTTCGATGGCGGTCGTCGGCACGAATTTATTTGTCTCGACGGGCGGTGGCGGCGTTTTTGTTTCACCGGACGGCGCCAACTGGATGGCAGTCAACAATGGGCTTGCGCTGCTGAACATTCAAACGCTGGCGGCCAGCGGCAACACACTGTATGCCGCCACTGCGGGTGGCACAACCGTGACCAATGACGTCTATTTCACTCAGAACAACGGGCAAAACTGGCAGCGCGTGGGTAACGGTTTGGTCAGCTTGCCCTCGCCAGTCTTCACGAATCGCGCCTACAAATTGTTTCCGCTCGGCGGCAAGCTGTATGCCGCCCACGACAACGGCGTCATTGTGAATGAGGGCGGCAATTGGCGCACGCTGTATAGCTGGCCGTTTGTTCCCGGTTGTTATGCGATTGTCGGCAGCGGCAATCAGCTTTTTGCGGGAGCCTTCTTTGATGGCGTGGCGCGTTCGCAGGATGGTGGCGCAAGTTGGAACCCGGTGAACAATGGTTTGGCAGGACGCGCAGTTAACGCCGTACTGAAAGACAGTAACGTACTTTATGCCGGTGTTGACGATGGGGTTTTCACCTCTGTCAACGAAGGGCAAACCTGGACACGGACGCCGGTATTGGCGACGGTTTACAATCTCCTGGCGTTTGACGGCAAGGTGTTTGCCGGCGCAGGCGGCGCTCTGGGCGGCGGTGGCGGCGGCGTTTACGTCACTGCCAATCAAGGCCAAACATGGACGCGCATCAGTAACGGACCGCCGCAGGGGATCGTGACGAAGATCATCGCGGTTGGCAATGTGTTGTATGCCTCGCACTTAACGGGTGGCGTATTCCGTTCATCCGACGGCGGGCAGAACTGGGCCGCCGTCAACAACGGGTTGACGACTCTGCGCGTGTACAGCCTCACCGCGCGCGGCACTGCGTTATTCGCAGGCACCGTGGCCGGAGTCTTTCGTTCCATCAATGAAGGGCAAAACTGGACAGCGGTAAACAACGGCATACCCATCGGCGAGGTTCCCGCCATGACATTGAGCGGCAATAACTTGCTGGCTGCTGTGCGCGGCGATGCGATATATCGTTCGACCGACAATGGCGACTCCTGGGTGAAATCGGCGGGTGGCGTCGTGCATCCGTTTGTCAACGCCTTCTATGTGAACGGCAACACAGTTTACGCCGGTGGCGGATTTTTGGGCGTAATACGGTCAACTGACAATGGCCAAACCTGGGGCTTCGTCAATGCAGGCTTTGATGCGCGCCATGTCAACGGTTTCTCCGTGAGCGGGGCGACCGTGTACGCCGCGACCTACAACGGTGTTTACGTCAGTAACGGCTTGGTCAATACAGGCACGACCGTTTCCGCCGCGAATTATTCGTCCAGCGCAATCACCGAGAAAGCCATCGTGGCGGCCTTCGGCGTGAGTTTGGCCCTGAGCACGGAATCGGCCAGTTCGGTGCCGTTACCGACAACCCTCGCTGGCACGACGGTGAAAGTTCGTGACAGCAATGGCGTTGAACGCCTCGCGCCGTTGTTCTTTGTTTCGGGAGAGCAGGTCAATTACCAAATTCCGGCAGGCACGGCCTTGGGGATGGCTGCTGTGACCATCACCAACGGCAATGGCATCGGGGCAACTGGCCTGATAGAAATCAGAACCAGCGCGCCGTCCATTTTTACCGCCAATGCCAGTGGCTCAGGTCCAGCGGCGGCAGTGGACGCGCTAACCGGCGCGGCGGCTCCGTTTAATGCCAAGCGAGCTGGCGGCGAGCCAAACATCCTCTCCATTTTCGGCACGGGATTGGGTGGCGATGCCACGGATGTTGATGGGAATGTCAATGCTGGTACGACGGCGCGCATTGATGGAAACCCGGTGACGTTGCATTACGCGGGGCGCGCGCCCGGTTATGTGGGGCTGAATCAGTTCAATGTCGAACTTCCAGCCGACATTACTGCTGGCGTGCATACGTTGACCTTGACCCGAGGCGCAACCAGCAACACCGTGACAATTGCCATTCGGTAAGCAAGGGGAGGGAATCGCGGAAACTTTCGCAGTACGCGAGCGTGAGCGCTTTGCCGATGTGATGATGGCGTTTGCTTACGCTCGCGTACTGCATTCCCAACGCGAACACGGTCTTTGCGGGAGCGCAAAGGTCGAATTAGCTGGCTAATGGGACGATTGGCTTGGGCTCAAACCGTGAGTTCGAGCACGGTGATTTCGGGCGGGCAGCCATAGCGCAGCGGCACGACGACGGTGCCGAGCCCGCGATTGACGTACAACTGAGTGTCGCCCAGTTGAGCGTGGCCGCGCGTCAGGCGGCGGCTGGGACGGCGCAACCAACTGTTGATTTTGCGGTCTTCGCGACCGATCAATAACCGCCAGTTGATTTGCCCGCCGTGCGTATGTCCTGAGAGCACCAAATCCACGCCTGCGCGCGCGGCTTTGCGGATGATGGCCGGATTGTGTGACAACAGAATGCGCGTTTCTTCTTCGTGCGTGCCCAGCAACGCTTGAGGCAAATCCGCGCGACGCACCAGCAAATCGTCAATGCCCAACAAGCGTATGTGGGTGTCGCCTCGTAACAGGCGGACGTTTTCATTGTTGAGCACGCGAATGCCTTGCTCGCTCAACGAAGTGTGCATCAACGCGCCGTCGGTCCAGTGGTCATGATTGCCCAGTACGGCAAACACACCGTGCGGCGCGCGTAATTGTCCCAGCGCGCGCGCGCAGACCGGAATGTACTTTCGTTCGTGTGACACGTAATCGCCGGTGAGTACGATCAAGTCAGGGCGCAATTCGTTGGCGTTTTGGATCGCGACGTTGATTTCCTCTTCGCTGAGAAACGGGCTGTGATGTACGTCAGAAAGCTGGACGATGCGAAAGCCGTGAAACTCCTGCGGTAACTTGGCGAGTTTGATGCGCTGCTGCGTGATTTCGACACGGCGCGGTTCGAGCAGGGCACGGTGCAAAAGGGCGGCAAACGTCTGTCCCCAACGGGGCCGATCCGCGCGACGTTGCCGTATGCGCGTAAGAACAGAGTTTTTCATCCAGCTTGTCTCCCGTAAAATGAGGACGTGGTCAGCGAAGCTCTGAAGGCTTCTTGGTAGTTGATTGTGTACGCCGCAAAAGCGCCGCCATTATATGCGCCTGTCACAGAGCCTCGCAATTGTCTGGCTACGTTTACAGAGGATTCGCCTTGCACGCTTCATCGCCCCTTTTGCCATCTGATCTGCCGCATACCAATGCACCTGCCATCAGCATCATCCTTCCGGTTTTGAACGAAGCGCGGCAATTGTCCAGCCGACTGGCCGCGTTGTTGGCGCAAACTGCTGGTCACGCTTGCGAAATCATCGTCGTGGATGGCGGCAGTCAGGATCAGACACCAGAGATTGCGGCGGGCTTTCCCGTGCAACTGGTGACGGCTGAGCGTGCCAATCGCGGTTGGCAAATGAATGCCGGAGCGCGCAACGCCCAAAACGAAGTCTTGCTGTTTTTGCACGCAGATGTGCAATTGCCTGCGGGAGCATTTCAGGAACTGGCGCGCGCGCTTGGAGATGAAAACGTCGTCGGAGGCTGTTTTCAAATTCGCTTTCCCGCTGAGGCGCCGCGTTCGTTGCATTTGGTCGCGTGGGGCATCAATTGGCGTACGCGCTGGTTTCGCACGGCGACGGGTGATCAAGCGATCTTTGTGCGGCGAGATGTGTTTGCGGCGCTGGGCGGATTTCAACCGCTGCCGCTTATGGAAGACATCGCAATGTTTCACGCCTTGAAGCGACGCGGAAACGTCGCGATTTTGGATTCGCAAGTCGTGATTTCGCCGCGCCGCTGGTTGCAATTTGGCGTTTGGCGCACAGTGCTGTTGATGTATGCCTTGCGCGCCGGGTATTGGCTGGGAATCTCGCCCGCCACCTTGAAGCGGTTTTTCGTGGATGTTCGTTGAGTGAACTGCGCGTTACTTTTGCGCAAGTAACGGCTCAAGCGCGCGCCAGACGTTGTCGGCAAAAATCTTTTCGCCTTCGGCATTGGGGTGAATGCCGTCGGGTTGGTTCAGTTCAGGGCGTCCGCCCACGCCTTCCAGCACAAACGGAATAAACGCCACCTGATACTCTTTGGCCAGATCGTGGTATGCCTGGCGAAAAGCCGTGGTGTATTCCGCGCCGAGGTTGCGCGGGGCTTCCATGCCGGCGAGCAACACGCGCACGCCACGTTTTTGCGCGGTTTCGATGATCTGCGCCAGATTCTTTTTCATTTCGCTGACGGGTTGGCCGCGCAGCGCGTCATTGCCGCCGAGTTCCAGGATCAACAGTTTGGCGTTGTCGGTCAGCGCCCAGTCAATGCGACGCACACCACCGGCTGAGGTGTCGCCCGATACGCCCGCGTTGACGACGCGATAGCGATAGCCTTTGGCGTCGAGTTTTTGCTGTAACAGCGTCGTGTAATTTTCGGCTTCAGACAGGTTGTATCCCGCCGTCAGACTGTCGCCAAACGCGACGATGACGGGCCGATCGTCGCTTTCGGTCGAGATGGTGGCTGGCGCGGATTTCGCTGGCTGTTCGGCGGCGGGTTTGCTCGCCTGGCAACCGCTCAGGCACAGGGCCAGCACAAAGACGTAACAAAAAGGCAATTTGAATTTGCGATGAATAACGGGCATATTCGTTTACTCTCAAAGAAAAACTCGAAACACGATTCCGGCGGCACTCACAACGCCCACAATACCTATAACCGTTAAGACAGCATGATTCAACTCGCCAATGTTTCCAAAGTCGTCACCAGCGGCAGTGAGCAACTCACGATCTTGCACGCCCTTGATTTGGTGATTCCCCGTGGACAATTCGTTTCGATCATCGGCCCTTCCGGCAGCGGCAAATCCACCTTGCTGGGATTGATCGCCGGACTGGATGCGCCGACTTCCGGCAGCATCACGCTTGACGGACACGACATCACGAAAATTTCCGAAGACGAATTGGCCGAATTGCGCGGTCGCCTGATTGGGTTCATCTTTCAGTCATTTCATTTGATTCCGTCGCTGACCGCCTATGAAAACATTCTGGTGCCGCTGGAAATCATGGGCATCCGCAAAGCCAGCGAAAAAGCCCAGGCGTTGTTGGATGAAGTGGGCTTGCACGAACGCGGGCATCATTACCCCTCGCAACTGTCGGGCGGCGAACAACAGCGTGTGGCGATTGCGCGCGCCTTTGCCAACGAACCGCAAATCCTGTTGGCGGATGAACCGACGGGCAATCTTGATTCCAACAACGGCGGGCACATTTTTGACCTGTTGCTCAAACTTAACCGCGAACGCAACACGACTCTGGTGCTGGTGACGCACGATCAGCAATTGGCTGAATTGGCCGACCGCAAAATCAGTTTGCGTGACGGGCGCGTCGTGGAAGACAGGCACATCGCGCGCGTTGCCGCCGCTGTTTCAGGCGAGGAGGAGCGATGAACTTCATTTTGAATCTGGCCTGGCGCGAAATGCGCGCTTCGTGGCATCGCTTGCTCTTCTTTTTTATCTGCATCGCCATCGGCGTCGGAGCGATTGTCAGTTTGCGGTCGTTGATCCAAAACCTGAAAGCCTCTGTCGGACGCGAGTCGCGTTCGTTGCTGACCGCCGATGTGCAAGTGTCTTCTGGCGGGCCTTGGACGCCTGCCGTACAGCAGGTGTTGGCGCGGTATTACGAATCACCACTGGTGCAAGCGCACACCGAAGTGCTCGAAACCGGCACGATGTTGCGTTCGTTGGCTGACCTCAACGCTGCGCCCAAGCGCGTTGAACTGAAAGCCGTGCAGCGGGAGTTTCCCTTTTACGGCGAAGTCGTGTTGGCTGGCGGACAGAAATATTCTTACGACCTGTTGAAAGGGCGCGGCGTGTTGCTCAAACAAGGCATGCTGGAAGCGCTCAATCTGAAATTGGGTGATGCTGTGCGTCTGGGCAACGCCGATTTCACCATTCGCGGTGTGATCGAACGCGAACCGGGCAGCACGATGAATGCCTTTAGCTTTGGCCCGCGCGTGCTGGTGTCCTATGAAGATGCCATCGCGGCGGGTTTGTCCGGTGTGGGCAGCTTGACGCGGTTTCGCGCGCTGTTCAAAACGCGCGAAGCCGACATGGAATCGCTTGTCCAGCAATTGCGCGGCGAATTACAGGGACAACGCAATTTGACCGTGCGTTCGTTTCGCTATTCGCAAGACCGGCTGAGCGAATCGCTGACGCAGGTCGAAGATTACCTGAGCTTGATTGGCCTGGTCATTTTGGTGCTGGGCGGCATTGGCATTTCCAGCGTGACGCGCGTGTTTGTGCAACAGAAGATGAAAACAATCGCGATTCTGAAATGCCTGGGCGGACGCAATGCGCGCGTATTGGGCGCATACCTGTTGCAAGTGTTGGCGTTGGGCTTGTTGGGCAGCGTCCTGGGACTGGGCATCGCGCGGCTGATTTCGGCGTTGTTGCCGAAGTATTTCGCCGGGAATTTGCCGTTCAACATTGATTTTGGACTGACGGCCCAGGCAATGCTGCAAGGGCTGGGCATCGGTTTGTTGATCACCTTGTTGTTTTCGCTGGTGCCGCTGCTGGAAATCAGGCGCATCAAACCGATTCTGGTGTTGCGCAATTTGACGGAAACCGAAAACGCCTCAGCCAAACAAGGCAATCGTTTGTCAGCCTGGTTGCGTGGGTTGGACTGGGTGCGTATTGGCGCAAGCGTCGTGGTGCTGTTGGGCTTGCTGGCGGTGGCTGGGTGGCAGGCCGGTTCGCTCAAAGTCGGTGGTATTTTTCTCGCCGGGTTGGCGGGCATGACGTTGGTGCTGAACCTCGCCGCGACCGTGTTAATGAAAATCCTGCGCGGTGTGCGGCGCGTGCCGTCGTTTTCAGTGCGGCAGGGGATCAACAGTTTGTATCGTCCTGGCAACCAGACACGCACCATTTTGCTGGCCGTCGGGTTAGGCGTGTTTTTTGTCGTTGCCGTTCGTTCGTTACAACTGAATTTGCGACACGAATTCAGTTTGGATATGGGATCGCTGCGCGCGGATATGTACCTGGTGGACATCCAACGCGATCAGCGCGACGGGATAGAACAGACGATCACGCAATTCACCGGCGTCAAACCGCAGATTGTGCCGACCGTGCGGATGCGTATTTCGGCCATCAATGGCAACGCCATCAACGCAGAGCGCGTACGCCCGAACGAAAACCGTGGCTTGCTGGGCCGCGAATATGTCGTGACGTATCGCGATGTCATCGAAGAATCGGAAAAAGTCACTGACGGCAAATTCTGGACGGCGGGCAGTGGCGCAGCTTCTGAGCCGGAAGTTTCCATCGAACAACTGCTGCACGAAGAATTGGGCATCAAGGTCGGCGACAGCATGACATTCGACGTGCTGGGGCGTCCGTTGACGGCGCGCGTGACCAGCATTCGCCGCGTAGACTGGCGGAATGCGCGCACGGGCTTTTTGCTCGTCTTTCGCCCTGGCCCGCTGGAG
This sequence comes from Acidobacteriota bacterium, assembly GCA_016789605.1. Classification (GTDB taxonomy): domain Bacteria; phylum Acidobacteriota; class Blastocatellia; order RBC074; family RBC074; genus RBC074. The sequence goes on along the minus strand of JAEUQO010000226.1, from coordinate 23,313 downwards.
CAAGCGCCGACGATGTACATCAGCGCCTTGAAAGGTCCGGCAGAAACCGCCCAACGCGGCCAATTGCAACGCGCACTGGTAGACAAATATTCCAACGTTTCGGTCATTGATGTGCGCGACATCATCGAAGTCGCGCGCGGCATTGTGCAAAACGTGTCGCTGGCGGTTTCGTTTGTTGGCGGCTTTGTCTTTTTGAGCGGGTTGCTGATTCTGATCGGTTCGATTGCCATGACGAAGTTCCATCGGTTGTACGAATCAGCAATCCTGAAAACGCTCGGCGCCAAGAAAAAATTGATCATCACCACCTTGCTGGTCGAATACGGCATGTTGGGCGCGCTGGCGGGATTGTTGGGGTCTGCGGCGGCGATTGCGCTGACCTGGGCGATCAGCGAAAAAGCGCTGCAAATCACCTGGCGCTTTATTCCGTCGGTGAATTTGCTGGGCGTCGCTGTCGCTGCTGCGCTGGTCACCATCGTGGGCATTGTGTCGAGTTGGGACGTGATGATCAAAAAGCCGCTTGGCATTTTGCGCGCGGAATAACATTACCGAGCTAGTGGTTGGTTTTCCCCCTTCGGTCGCTTAGACCTGGATTCAGTTCGATTCTGCTAAAAAGGAGCCCCCGCATGCGTTTTCGCAAATCCCTTCTTTTCGTATTGTGTCTGGCCGCAGTCAGCGTCTGGCTGTTTCGTTCACAACCCCAGCAAGCCGTCGCCGAACAGCATTTGTTGTATGTGGCTTCACCCGGCATTCGTAACTATGTCGAATTTGGCGGGGTCGGCATTTTGGTGTTTGACATGGCGCAGGGGCACAAATTCGTCAAACGAATTCCAACCTGGGATTATCCTGCGGGCGCTCCGGCGGAAAATGTCAAAGGCGTGGTCGCCAATGCACGCACGGGAAAAATCTATGTCAGCACTCCCAAACGGATTGCCTGTTTCGACCTGCTGACCGAAAAGAAAGTCTGGGAAAAAGAATTGCCGGGCGGTTGTGATCGTATGGCGCTGACGCCCGACGGCAAGGCGCTGTATGTGCCGTCATTCGAAGGGCCGCACTGGCACATCGTGGATGCGTTGACTGGCGAAGTGCTCAAACGGCTGGATCCGAATTCCGGCGCGCACAACACGATTTGTTCGCTCGACGGCCGTTTTGCTTATCTGGCCGGATTGAAATCGCCGCTCTTGCCTGTCGTGGATACGAAAACGCGCGAGATCGTGCGCAAGGTCGGCCCGTTCAGCAACGTCATTCGCCCATTCACAATCAACGGACGCCAGACGCTGGTGTATGTCAACGTCAACGATTTGCTGGGTTTTGAAATCGGCGATCTGAAAACCGGCAAGATGTTGCATCGCGTCGAAGTCACCGGCGTGCCGAAAGGGCCGCCCAAACGGCACGGTTGTCCCAGCCACGGCGTAGGGTTGACGCCGGACGAAAGCGAAGTCTGGGTTTGTGATGCGTTCAATCAGACGATGCACATCTTTGACAACACGCACATGCCGCCGACGCCGAAAACCAGCATCAAGTTGCGCGAACAGCCCGGCTGGATCACTTTCAGCTTGGACGGCAAATATGCCTATCCTTCGACCGGCGAAATCATTGACGTGAAGAGCAAACAGATTGTGGCAACGCTTGCTGACGAAACCGGGCGCGCCGTACACAGCGAAAAAGTGGTTGAAATCGTCTGGGCCAACGGCAAACCCGTGCGCGCCGGTGATCAATTTGGCTTGGGGAGAAAATTGCGATGAGTGTCTGGCGTCGGATGCTGATGATTGGTTTGTTGTTGGGATGCTTGCTCAGCGTCGGCGCGCAAACGCCCGCGCTGAAACGGATGCCGCCGCTGCGGGAACAGGCTGCCATTCAACAGCAATGGCTGACATTGCGGCTGGAGCGCGTTTTGCCTGCGCTGATGCGCAAGCACGGCGTGGCCATGTGGTTGGTCATTTGTCGCGAATATAACGAAGACCCGGTCTATCGTTCGCTGACGTCGCCAACGGTGTTTGCGGCGCGGCGGCGCACGATTCTGGTGTTTTTTGATCAAGGGCCGGAAAAAGGCGTGGAGCGGTTGGCGCTGGGCGGCGGTTCCAATGGCGGGTTGTATCGTGTGTACCGCGATCCCGAGGTCGAAAACCGCGAGCTATACGGCGAAGGCCAATGGGCGGTGCTGAAAAAACTGATTGCCGAGCGCAATCCGAAAAATATCGCGGTCAACATTTCGCCAACGCACGCATTTTCTGACGGATTGTCGGCGGGCGAATGGGAGCGTTTGCAACAGGCGCTCGGCGAAGAATATCTGAAACGTGTGGTGCGCGCCGAATTGTTGCCGCTGGAATACATCGAAACGCGTTTGCCCGAAATGCTGGCGCGATACAAGCAGATGATGGAGATCGTTCACGCGATCATCCGTCGCGCGTTCTCGCGTGATGTCATCACGCCGGGCAAAACCACCAATCAGGACGTCGTCTGGTGGATGCGGCAACAGGTCAATGACCTTGGTTTGGGAACCTGGTTTCAAACGACTGTGCGCGTACAACGCAAAGGCTCTGGCATTCCCAGCAATCTGGCTGAAGAGGCCGCCGTTGTCATCGAACGCGGCGATGTGTTGCATTGTGATTTTGGCTTGACGGCATTGGGGCTGGCGACTGATACGCAACATATGGGGTATGTCTTGCGCGAGGGCGAAACCGACGCTCCTGCTGGCATCAAACAGGCGTTGGCCAATACCAACCGCATGCAGGATATTTTGCTTACGCGCATGACGCCCGGACGCACCGGCAACGAAATCCTGGCTGATGCCATTGCGGTGATGAAGGCCGAAAAGATCAACGGAACGTTTTATACACATCCCATCGGCGATCATGGACACGGCGCCGGGCCGTTGATCGGATTATGGGATCGTCAGGAAGGCGTGCCAGGGCGCGGTGAGGTGAAGCTGATCGCCAATTCCTGGTTTTCTATTGAACTCGGCGCGCGCACGCCGGTTCCGGAATGGGGCGGGCAAGAACTGTTCGTCGGTCAGGAAGAAGACGCCGTACTCAATGCCGCAGGCAAAATGGAATGGGTGTTGCCCCGCCAGACTCGGTATCATTTGGTCAAGTGATGTTCAAATTTGCGTTTGTTGCGTTGATCTTCTGTGGATTCGCGTCCGGCGTTTGTCTGGCGCAGGCGTCGCGTCTGGAACCGCCGCAACCGCGCTGGGGCCAAACGCTGACCGCCGTTTATGATTCGAAAGCGCCGGGCGCGAAATTTACCGCACAAGACGATGTGTTTGTGATTGCACGGCTCAGCTTTCCCGACCGTGACGAAACCGTTTCGGCGCAGATGACAAAAGTCGGCGCGCAGTTCAAATACGAACTGCCTGTGCGCGAATCGCTTTCGTCGGTGGCGTTGCATTTCATCACGCTGGGCGGCGGTTGGGATGAACAAGCCTATACCACCACGATGATCTTCCGCGCGGACGGAAAGCCTGTGCGTGGCGCACAGCTCAGCCGTATGCAGGCGCAGCGGTATCGCGATGTCTTTGCCCGCGAAATCGCGCTTTACCCGGACAACTTTTCGGCGTATCGCGCAAAGTGGATGATGGCAATGTTGGTCGAAGGGCCGAAAGCCGTCAGCGGGATCAATGCTGACTTGAAAAAGCTCAGCCGCCTGTTGATCGCCAATGCCGAATTGCCGAGCGTGTTGGCGTGCGGGTACGTGTTGGTTGGCAACGAAGCGCAAAGCCGTGAAGTATTGCGACGTCTGGCAAAAAACTTTTCTGACAGTCCGTTTACCGGGCGGGCATTCGCCGATTATTTGGCTCAGACGGCGACCCCGCCGACGAAAGATGCCGCCGCAAAAGAAGTCGCACAGTTGCGCTTGCTCGTCGTCGAACAATATCCGGCCAGCGCGTTTGCCCGTCAGACCGTGACCGAATTGGCCGAAGGGGATGGCGCGCCGCTGGCTTTGATCGAAGCTGTGACGCAGGCTTGGCGCAACGCAGAGCCGGAAAATCCGCTGCCGTATTTTGTGTTTGCGCGCGCTTGTCAAAAACAGTACCGGCAATATGACGCCGCCGCCGTTCAGATCGAACAGGCGATCAAACTGCTCGCTGCCGGACAATTGCGGTTGTATGGCGACATCAGCGGTACGCAAACGGCCAACAAACTGGCCGAAAGTTATTTGCTCAGCGCTGAACTCGCGTTTCGCCGTAATCAAACGACCAAAGCACTGACGGCGGTCAAAATGGCGCAATCGGTAGCGGGGCAATCCGGTTTTGCCGCGCCATTGCTCGAAGCCAAAATCTGGCAAGCGGCTGGCGAAGCGGAGCGCGCCGAAACGTCGTTTCTCGAAGCTTGGCGGCGTGGTTCAACCGAAGCCGAAGAGCGGTTGAAAGCCCGATATCGGGAAGAACGCGGCAATCTGCAAGGTTTCGACGACTATTTGCTGGCCAAAGGCAAATCGGTGACGCGCCCTGAAGCAAACTGGAAACAAGCCGCGCCGAATTTCCGCGTGACTTCGCTGGACGGCAAAACCTTTGACTTGAAAAATCTCGCTGGGCAGATTGTCGTACTCAACTTCTGGTTTATTGCCTGTGGGCCGTGCCGCCGCGAAATCCCGCAGCTCAATCGCCTGGTCAGCGAATTCAAAGATCGCAATGTTGTGTTTCTGGGCTTGGCTCTGGATGACGTGGCTGAATTGCGGAGCTTTTTGCAGACGACGCCGTTTGCCTATCACGTTGTTCCACGGGCAGAAGAGTTGATACTCAGCAAATTCAACACAGCGGAATTTCCTACGCATCTGGTGATTGATGCGAATGGCTTGGTTGAATTGACGTTGGTCGGCGGCAGCGAACGCCGCCCGGAAGAAGTGCGGCGCGCGATTTTGCGGCTGCTCAATTCGCCCAAATGATGGGGCACTGATTTACCACGAATTCACGTCCACGATTTTCAAGCAACAACTACGGAGGATGATATGAAGCTTTTGCAAACGTTCTGCGCGGTTGCGTTGATCTGTATGGTCTGTTTTCGCGTCAGCGCTGTTTCGGCGGCGGACGACGGCAAACTGACGGCAGAAGAGCGCGCCAAAGCCATCAAGCTGTTGAAAGACACACAGGCCGAGACATTGGAAGCTCTGGAAAAGCTCAGTGATGAGCAATTGAAATTCAAGCCTGCGCCTGACAAATGGTCGGTGCTGGAAACCGCCGAGCACATTATGATGGCGGAAAGCCTGCTGTTTGGCGCGGTGCAGGGCGCGGTCGCGTCCAAAGCCAACCCCGAATGGGAAACCAAAACCAAAGGCAAAAACGAGTTGCTCGAAAGAGTGCTGCCGGATCGTAGCGGCAAGGCGCAAGCGCCGGAAAGCATCGTGCCATCGGGCAAGCTTACGCGCGAAGAGGTCATTGCCAAATACAAAGCCGCGCGCGGCAAAACGCTGAAGTTTGCCGAAGAAACGGAATTGCCGCTGAAGGCGCATACGTTTGATCATCCGTTTCCGATTTTCAGCACGCTGAACGCCTATCAGTGGCTGATTTACATTCCGCTGCACAACGTGCGTCACAATAAACAAATCGCCGAAGTGCGCGCCAATGCGAACTTCCCGAAAAAGTAGGCCCCGAAAAAGTAAGCAACGCTTGTTGGCCGACGCGCGCAAGAATCCAGCCGGGATTCTTGCGCGCGCGGTTCGTCAAAGAACGCAAGTCAGAGAGGAGAACGTCATGCCGTTTACCAGAATGGATCAAAGCACGGTCGCAGAGTGGATGGAAATCGGCGCGCAGGTTTCTGTCCGGCAAAACCGCATGCCGGAAATGATCAAGACGATGTTGCGCCAATTAGAAACGCAAGTGGATGGTTTTGAGATTGATCAGTTGCAACACGCGCTGCAAACGGCAACGCGCGCCGAACGCGCCGGAGCGTCAGAAGAGATGATCGTCGCGGCGTTGTGCCACGATATCGGCAAGGTGATTTCGGTCGTGAACCATCCAGCCATCGCGGCGGAAATCCTGAGGCCATATGTCTCGCGCGAAACCTACGAAATCGTCCGCACGCATCAGGACTTTCAAGGCAAACACTATTACGCGTTGATGGGGCTGGACCCGAATGCGCGCAGTAAATACGAAGCCGAGCCGTGGTATGAACGCGCCCGCGTTTTTACCGACGAATGGGATCAGACGTCATTTGACCCGCAATATGAAACGCTGCCGCTGGCGCATTTCGAGCCGATGATTGACCGCCTTTTTTCCAAAGAGTTAGTGCGCGTCGCTGCCAAGTAAGCTAACGGCAACGCTTCGGCTTGCACGGAGAGGAAGAGGCGCAGTTCATTTGATCTTGCCCAGGAACTGATAAATCCAGGTCAGCGCCGTGTTCATGATTTGTTCGCCAGCGCCGACGGCGGCAGGCGCGACCTGATTATCAGCGCCATATCCGCCTTCGGCGACGGCTTCGATTGTCGGGAAGTATTGGTGATAGCCGTTGCAATAGCCGAAAAAGAACAACTGTTTGACGCGCGCACGCTTTTTTAGTCGTAAGGCGTGATTGCTGAAAAATTCGCCTGAGGCTCCCACCAGCGCGAATTCGCCATTGAGCAACGCCACCGTCAGCCGTGGCCGCACGCCTTCCACATATTCATCCACATAGTTGGGAATCAATTCGGGAAAGAACGCTTTTTCATAAAGGCTGCGCACCAGCGGATTGTTCAAATCCGTGCGCGAAGAAAAGGTGAAGCGCTCCTCGCGCACCTGCAACGCGGGTTGTTTGACTTCCTGCGGCGTCAGGCTTTGCGCCAGTTTGACGACTTCTTTGCCCAGCGCCTGACCAAACGCTTGATAGCCTTTGCTGGTGAAATCGTTGACGGATTGGTCGCCGGATGCGCCTTGCATAAAAAGGACGTTCGCGCCGGTTGCTTGTGCGACTTCGGCTTTCATTGCGCCGACATAGTCCGCGGAAAACTTCAGCGTCGCGGCAGAAATCATTGTCGGATGCGCGGTGAAATTGACGAGAATCGCGATGGGCTTTCCATTCAGATCATCCAGACGCAGCACGCCCAATTCGCGGTCGCTGGGTTTCGGTTCGATTTTGGTGTGGCGGTTGCGGTTGAAATTGTCGAGCTTGACCGCGCCGACGGCCAATTTGGCGGGCGTCAGTTTGCTGTTGGCTTCGACAATGGCGGCAACGATGCCGTCTTCCATCTGCTGGTAATACCGCAACACCGCGTCAAACCGGCCTTTGCCTTTGCCGGGCGCGTCGGTCAATTCCAGCACCGGCCCGTGATGTGTGTGCGAACCGGCGATGAAAGAATGTGTGATGCCCGCTTCTGCCTTGATGCGCGCGCGTATGCGTTGCAACGAAGCTTCTGCCGGAGAACGCCCCAAATCCAAGCCGACAAGCGCCAGCTTTTGTTCACCCGCCTGGATAACGATGGCTTCGGCATAGAGCGGATCGAGCACGCCTTGCGACAACGCGTCGTGGCGTGCGCCATATCCCCACATCGGCACCGGTTCGCGCGGCGTAACATCACGACGCGCAGCGCCCGCTTTGAAACTTTGTGCCTGACCCGTGGCGGTTAACAACGCGAAAACGACAAACAACAGCGAAAGTCTGATGGTTCGATTCATAGCGTGATCTTTTGGGCGTGGTCTTTTGAGTTTTGGTGATACGAGCTTGTTTTCTGGAACGGCGCACATCTTAGCACGGCGGCTTTTCGGTGCTACAGTGCGGCGGCGACGAATTCATTCTTGCGAGGCTTCATGCGACAAACATTCTTTTTCTGTCTGCTGTTGTTGGCGGCGCTGGTTGTTTTGCCTTACGTGGCGGAGCAGGGACGCGCACCGTTTGCCCAGGCGCAAACCGCAGCGCAAGTGGTTTTGCTCGGTACAGGAACGCCCAATGCCGATCCTGACCGTTCTGGTCCGGCGGTGGCGATTGTCGTTAATGACACGCCGTATGTCGTGGATAGTGGGCCGGGCGTTGTGCGGCGGGCGGCGGCGGCAGAACGCAACGGCGTCAAAGGGCTGGCCGTTAAAAATCTGCGGCGGCTGTTTTTGACGCATCTGCATTCCGACCACACCGCCGGATTGCCGGATTTTATGTTCACGCCCGCTGTGCTGGAACGCGACGCGCCGCTGGAAATTTACGGTCCACGCGGCACACGGCGGCTAATCAATCATCTGCGCCTGGCTTATGCCGAAGACATACAAATTCGCTTGCACGGTTTAGAGCCGAGTTTGCCGCGCGGCTATGACTTCAAGATGAAAGAGGTCAGCCCCGGCACGGTTTATCGTGATGCAAACGTGACGGTCAGCGCCTTTGCCGTCAAGCATGGTTCGTGGAAGCACGCCTACGGTTATCGCTTTGAAACGCCCGGACGCGTGATCGTGGTTTCGGGGGATTGTGCGCCCAGCGAAAGCGTGATCAAAGCCTGTAACGGATGCGATGTGCTGGTGCACGAAGTCTATTCCACCGCCGGGTTTGCCCGCCGTCCGCCAGAATGGCAACGCTACCACTCACAGTTTCACACGTCGTCGAAGCAATTGGCCGAGATTGCCAACAAAGCCAAGCCAAAGCTGTTGGTGCTTTATCATCAACTGTTTTGGGGAACCAAGCCGGAAGAGTTGCTGGCGGAAATCAGCCGCGAATATCAAGGCAAGGTTGTTTGCGGCAACGACCTGGACGTGTACTGAGCGAGAGGCCGTGAAGACGCTGGCGGCAGCAGGATCAGCCAAAAACGGGTTCGCAAAAAACGGGGGCAGAAAAAGAATCATCCTTTTTTCTGCCTCCGTTTTTTGCCTGCTTGGGGCTGTACGCCAGCACTCATTGAGAGACGATTTATAACCCGGCGAGACGTTCAAAAATGCGCAGCAAACTTTGCGTGCCGTCTTCGCCGCGGCCTTCGGCTTCGACGGCGGCAAAAAGTTGATGCGCCAGCGATGCGCTGGGCAACGGCGTGTGCGAAGCGCCCGCCGCTTCGAGCACCAGGCGCAAATCTTTTTGCTGAAGCTTGACCATAAACGCCGGTTTGAAATCGCGGTCAATCATCTTTTTGCCGAGCACTTCGAGCGCCCACGAATTGGCCGCGCCGCCAGTCAGCGCTTGATGCACGGTGTTCAAATCCAGCCCGGCCTTTTGCGCAAACGTCAGCGTTTCACACACCGCCAGCAAATTCACCGCCACCATAATTTGATTGCAGAGCTTGGTGGCCTGTCCGTTCCCCGCCGGGCCCAGGTGCGTGATGCGTTTGCCCATGGCTTCGAGCACCGGGCGCGCACGTTCCAACGCTATTTCGTCTCCGCCCAACATAATGGTCAGCGTGCCTTCGATTGCGCCTTTTTCACCGCCCGAAACGGGCGCATCCAGCCAGAACAAGCCCTTGCCATGGGCTTCGGCGGCCAGTTCGCGTGTGACTTGCGGCGAAATGGTGCTCATATCAATGATGATCGTTCCCGGTTTGGCGGCGGCAAAAATGCCGTGTGCGCCTTGGGCGACGGCTACGACGTCGGGCGAATCCGTGACGATGGTGATGATGATATCGCTCGCGGCGGCGACTTCGGCGGCGGTTTGCACCGCTGTCACCGCGCCCAGCGCAGCGTTGTCCGCCGCGAATTTTTCCGCCTTGCCCGGCGTACGCGTGGCGACCGTCAACGCAAAGCCAGCCCGCAACAGATTGCGCGCCATCGGCGCACCCATAATTCCGAGTCCAATAAAACCAACTTGCATTCGTGATTCTCCTGAAGGAATGAGATTCGTTTTCTGACAATGAAGTCGCAAGATGCCATAGACGCGTCTGAACTGACAATTGACGGATGGCGTAGCGCGATGTTTAATGCCAACGCACCACTACGGATTTCCCAAAACCAACTTTTCACGTTTAACGGCCCGCGCCCGCTGCGGCGGGCAACCGCGTTTTGCATCACGCAGGAGGTACACCATGCGCCGCTTTGTCGCCTTCGTGTTTCTTTCGCTCGTCGTTTGTCTGACCGCGCACGCACAGACAAATCGCCTGACAATCAACGACGTTTTCAATTTGGAATTGGCCACGGATCCGCAAATTTCGCCGGATGGCAAACGCGTGATTTACGTGCGGCAGTTTGCCGACATTATGACGGATCGGCGTTGTTCGAATTTGTGGATCGTCAATGTGGATGGCAGCGATCACCGGCCTTTGACGAGCGGAAACGTCAGCGACACCGCGCCGCGCTGGTCGCCGGATGGCAAACAGGTCGTTTACATTTCAACACGCGAGGGAAGCCCGCAAATTTATCGTCGCTGGATGGACACCGGCGAAACCGCCAAACTGACCAACTTGACGCAAGCGCCGAGCGGGTTGAACTGGTCGCCCGACGGCAAATGGCTGTCGTTTGCGATGCTCGTGCCCGAAGCGCCGCCAAGCGTCATCAGGATGCCCGCGCCGCCCGAAGGCGCAAAGTGGGCCGAACCCGCCAAGGTGATTGATAAGCTGGTGTACCGTTACAACGGCGCAGGATATTTGAAGCCGGGGTATAACCAGTTGTTTGTGCTGCCCAGCGAGGGCGGCACGCCGCGTCAGGTGTCGAGCGGCAAATTTCAGCACGGCGGCGGTTTGGTGTTTGGCGCGAGCGAAGCTGTCTGGACGCCCGACGGAAAATCGCTGCTGATTTCGCTCAATCGCAATGAAGATTTTGAACGCGATTCGCGTGACACTGATGTGGTCGAATATTCCGTTGCGGATGGTTCTTTCAAAAAACTGACCAGCCGCAAAGGCCCCGACGCCGCGCCGCAAATTTCGCCTGACGGCAAACTGATCGCCTATCTCGGTTACGAAGACAGATTCCAGGGCTATCAACTGACGCAACTCAGCGTGATGAATCGCGACGGCAGCAATGCGCGCGTGATTTCCGGCAAATGGGATCGCGATGTCGCCAACCTTGCCTGGGCGCTGGATGGCTCGGGGTTGTATTTCACGTCTGACGATCAGGGCAACACCGGGCTGTATTTCATTACGCTTTCGGGCGAAGTGAAAAAGCTGATGACGAATCTGGGCAGCAGCACCAGCGCATACAGTGGCGGCGCGGCGTTTTCGCTGGCGCGCAATGGTCAGGTGGCGTTCACGTATAAAACGCCTGCCGTGCCGGGCGAAATTGCCGTCGCCAGTCTGAGCAATCCGCAGGCGAAATTGCTCACGGCCGTCAACGAAGATTTGTTCGCCGGGAAGCGTCTGGGCCAGGTCGAAGAGATTTGGTACGAATCCGCCAAAGACAAACGCAAAATCCAGGGCTGGATCATCAAGCCACCGAATTTCGATCCGGCCAAAAAATATCCGCTGATTCTCGAAATCCACGGCGGGCCGTTTGCCAATTACGGCGACCGCTTCGATCTGGAAAAACAATTGATGGCGGCCAGCGATTATGTCGTGCTCTACACCAATCCGCGTGGTTCGACCAGTTATGGTCAGGAGTTCGGCAATCTGATCCATCACGCCTATCCGGGCGACGATTTTTTCGATCTGAACGCGGGCGTGGATGCCTTGATCGCCAAAGGGTACATTGACACAGAGCAACTTTACGTAACCGGCGGCAGTGGTGGCGGCGTCTTGACCTGTTGGATGATCGGGCGCACGCCACGGTTTCGAGCGGCGGTTACGGTTTATCCAGTCATCAACTGGTACAGCTTTGTCCTCACGTCCGACATTGGCAATTGGACGGTCAATCACTGGTTTCCGGGCTTTCCCTGGGATCACGTCGAACATTACGAAAAACGCAACCTGCTGTCTGTCGTCAAAAACGTCAAAACACCGACCATGGTGCTGACCGGCGAAGCCGATTACCGCACCCCGATGTCGGATTCAGAGCAGTATTACCAGGCATTGAAGCTGCTTGGCGTGGAATCGGTTTTGGTGCGCGTCCCCGACGAACCGCACGGCATTCAGGTGCGCCCAAGCCATCATATGTCGAAGATTTTGCACATCATCGGCTGGTTTGATCAGCATCGGAAACCGGCAGCGCAACAGGCTGCGCGCTGACCGATGCCGGGGACGCCGCCGACGACAACGAAAGACTGTAACAGGATATGTGGATAGTACGACTCGCCCTGCGGCGTCCTTACACGTTTGTGGTCGCTGCCTTGCTCATCGCCTTGTTGGGTGGTGTGATGATTGTGCGCATGCCGACCGACATTTTTCCGGAAATTGACATTCCGGTTGTGTCAGTCATCTGGACGTACAACGGTATTTCCGCCGAAGAGATGGAACGCCGCATTGTTACTTCTAGTGAGCGCGGCCTGACCACCACCGTCAACGACATCGAACACATCGAATCACAGGCGCTGAACGGTGTGGCCGTGATCAAGGTGTTTTTTCATCCCGGCGCAAAAATCGAAGCCGCCGTGGCGCAAATCGGCGCCATGTCGCAATCGGTGTTGCGTGTCCTGCCGCCGGGAACGACCGCGCCGTTCATCGTGCGCTATAACGTTTCCAACGTTCCCATTCTGCAAGCCAGCGTCAGCAGCGATACGCTGACAGAGCAACAGCTTTACGATTACAGCCAGAATTTCATCCGCACCCAACTGGCGACCGTACAGGGCGCTTCGATGCCGGTGCCCTATGGCGGCAAACCGCGCCAGATCATGGTGGATATTGACGGGCCTGCACTGTATGCCAAGGGGCTTTCTCCGGCGGACATCAGCGCTGCCATCAACGCCCAAAACCTGATTTTGCCGGGCGGCGCGGCCAAATTCGGCACGCGCGAATACAACGTGCGACTCAACAGCAGCCCCGATACGGTTGCCGGTCTGAATGATTTGCCGATCAAACAGGTGGGCGGCGCAACCGTGTATTTGCGCGATGTCGCGCAAGTCCGCGACGGCTCGCAGGTGCAGACCAACATCGTTCGTCAGGACGGACGCCGGGCCGCGTTGTTGACTGTGCTCAAAAGCGGCGGCGCTTCGACGCTCGACATCGTCAGCCGTGTGAAAGACGCTTTGCCGCGCATCCTGACCACCGTTCCCAAAGAGTTGAAGGTCAACCTGCTGTTTGATCAGTCGCTGTTTGTGCGCGCGGCGATCAATGGCGTGATTGCCGAAGCGATCATTGCGGCGTGTTTGACGGCGGCAATGATTTTGCTTTTTCTCGGCAGTTGGCGCAGCACGCTGATCGTGACGATTTCGATTCCGCTTTCGATTTTGTGTTCGGTGATTGTGCTGAACCTGCTGGGTCAGACGTTGAATGTGATGACCTTGGGCGGATTGGCTTTGGCGGTCGGCATTCTGGTGGATGACGCGACGGTCGAAATCGAAAACATCCATCGCAATCTGGGGCAGGGCAAACCGCTCAAGCAGGCGATTCTGGACGGCGCACAGCAAATCGCCGTGCCCGCGTTTGTTTCGACGCTGGCGATTTGCATTGTGTTTGTGCCGGTCGTGTTTTTGAGCGGCGCGGCCAAATCCATGTTTACGCCGCTGGCGTTGGCGGTGGTGTTTGCGATGTTGGCCTCATACCTGCTTTCGCGCACGCTCATCCCGACGATGGTGATGTATCTGTTGCGCGACGAAGCGAAGCTTTATCACGGCGAAGGTGAGTTTGTGGCGGAATCCCCCGGCTTGATCGGACGCGTGCATAACGGATTCAATCACGTCTTTGAGCGCTTGCTGGAACGGTATCAGGCGTTGCTGGTTTGGGCGCTTGGGCATCGGCGTACGATTTTTATCGGCTTTCTGGCGTTTTGCGGCGGGTCGTTTTTGTTCTTGCCGTTTATCGGCGAAGACTTCTTTCCCACGGTAGACGCCGGACAGTTTCGCTTGCACGTACGCGCACCCGCCGGAACACGGCTGGAAGAAACCGAGCGCATCTTCGGACAGGTCGAAGACGCCATCCGGCGCACGATTCCGCCGCAAGAGTTGGGGTTGATTCTCGACAACATCGGCTTGCCTTCCATCGGCATCAACCTGGCATATTCCGACAGCGCCACGGTCAGTTTGTCGGACGGTGAAATTCTGGTGGCGCTCAAAGACAAACATCGCCCCACGCCGGAATACGTCAAACAGTTGCGCCGCGAATTGAAGCAGCAATTTCCGGATTTGACGTTTTTCTTTCAACCGGCGGACATCGTCAGCCAGATTCTCAATTTTGGGTTGCCCGCGCCGATTGACATCCAAATCGTCGGACGCGACCGCCAGGGCAATTACGAATTGGCGCGCCAGATCGAACAACGCGTGGCGCGCATTCCGGGCGCAGCCGATGTGCATTTGCATCAGGTTGTTGACCTGCCCGAATTGCTGGTCAACGTTGATCGCGCGCGTGCCGAACAGGTGGGACTGACGCAACGCGACATCGCTGCCAACGTGCTGACTTCGCTTAGTTCCAGCAGCCAGACCGCGCCGAATTTCTGGCTTAACCCGGAAAATGGCGTCAGCTATTTTGTCGCCGTGCAAACGCCGCAATACAAGATGGATTCGGTTGGCGCATTGCAAAACACGCCGATCACCGGCAATGGCGTGGCGACGCCACAATTGTTGAGCAATCTGGCTTCGGTGGACCCTCGCACGGCGTTGGCGGTGGTCAACCATTACAACGTGCAACCGGCGTTTGATGTGTATGCCAACGTGCAAGGTCGCGATTTGGGCGGCGTGGCGCGCGACATAGACCGCGTGTTGAACGAATTTGAAGCGAAGTTGCCGCGCGGCTCCTCGTTGGTGATGCGTGGTCAGGTCGAAAACATGCGTTCGTCGTTTGTCGGACTGGGCTTCGGCTTGTTGTTTGCGATTGTGCTGGTCTATTTCCTGATGGTCGTCAATTTTCAGTCGTGGCTTGATCCGTTCATCATCCTGATGGCGCTGCCGGGCGCGTTGGCGGGCATTTTGTGGATGCTGTTTGTTACGCAAACGACAATCAGCGTGCCGTCGTTGATGGGCGCGATTATGTGTGTCGGTGTGGCGACGGCCAATAGCATTTTGCTGGTGACATTTGCCAACGATCAACGGCTGCACGGTTTGGACGCCGTTCAGGCTGCGCTGGCGGCGGGGCATACGCGGTTGCGCCCGGTGTTGATGACGGCGCTGGCAATGATCATCGGCATGTTGCCGATGGCTTTGGGCTGGGGCGAAGGCGGCGAACAGAACGCGCCGCTGGGTCGCGCTGTGATTGGCGGTTTGTTGCTGGCGACAATCGCCACGCTTTTTTTCGTCCCGGTTGTGTATAGCGTATTGCGCCGCAAACCGAGCGCGCCGCGCGTCAGCGACACCGAAGAACAAGCCAGTTTGCAGACGACCACCGCCTTGGCGTCGCAATTCAGAGAAGGAGAAGTTTCATGAGTGTCGGTGCATCATCCGCCAATAAACCTGTCATTTCTGCCGACGGAGGTTCGCCGCCAGGCGGTCGTTCGGCAAAAACGGCCTTGATTGCGGGAGGCGTTCTTTTGGTTCTGTTGCTGGCCGCAGGCATTTTGCCGCGTTTGAAACGCCATTCGGAATTGTCTGCGATTGCCAGCGAACAAGCACAGGCATTGCCTGTCGCTAACGTTGTCAGCCCGCGGCTTTCTGAGGCGACCAGCGAACTGGTGTTGCCCGCCACGACACAGGCGATTCAAGAGACGATCATCTCTGCCCGCACCAGTGGATATGTGCGCCGCTGGTTGGCCGGACTGGGCCAACGCGTGAAAGCGGGCCAACTGCTGGTCGAAATTGATGTGCCCGAAACCGAGCAGGAGGTGCGCGAAGCCGGTCAGCAAACCGCCGAAGCGGAACAAACTGTTGCCCAGGCGCGCGCTGAGTTGGCGCAAACGCAAGCGGCGCTGGAACAGGCGCAGGCGTCACTGAAACAGGCGACAACGAATCTGGAACTGGCGCGCGTCAACCTGGAACGTTCAAAGACGCTGGTTGCGCAAGGCGTCGTTTCGCAGCAAGACAACGATGACAAGCAAGCTGCGTATGATGCGCGACAGGCTGACCTCGAAGCCGTGCAAGCCAACGTTCGTGTGCGTCAGGCTGCCGTCAAAGCACAACAGGCGGCGATTGACGCCAAGCTTTCCGGCTTACAGGCGCGTCAGGCCAATCAACAGCGTCTGCTCGAACGCAAATCCTTTGAACGCGTCACTGCGCCGTTTGATGGCGTGATCACCGCGCGCAACATCGAAGTCGGTACGCTGATCAACGCCAGCGGCGGCACGGCGACCAGCAACGGGTTGTATCGCATTGCGCGGCTCGACACGATTCGCGTGTTTGTCAGCGTGCCGCAAACCTATCTGGCGGTGATGAACGCGGGCGTGCCCGTTGAAGTGCTTGTCAAAGAGTTGCCGCAACAGGTGTTTCAAGGCAGAGTCTTTGGCACGGCGCATACGATTGACCCGACCTCGCGCACCTTGATGGTCGAAGCGCGCGTCAACAATCCCGGCTGGCAGTTGCTTTCGGGCATGTATGTGAACGTCAAATTCGCTTTGCCGTCGCCACAACGCGCGTTGTTGGTTCCTGCCAGTGCGCTGGTCGTGAATGCCGATGGCACGCAATTGCTGGTGGCGGACGCCGACCAAACTGTGCGCGTGCGCAAAGTTATCGTTGGGCGTGACCTGGGGAAAGATGTTGAAATCCTCAGCGGCATTGACCAGGCAGAACAGATCATCGCCAATCCCACTGACGCCATGCGCGAAGGCGTGCGCGTACAGGTGACAAAACCAGCAACGAAGTGAACGAATAACCAGCGGTTTTCCCGGAAGCATACGGAGGCATAGCTTATGAGCAAGAGGTCCATCATCACGGTTTGCGGTGTTTTGTTGCTGGCGTTCGGCATTTATCGTGCAGTGCAAACACAAGCGCCGAATCGCTTGACACAATTTGAACAGCAGCAACGCACGTTCCTGGCGGAACCGTTCAAAGGCATCACGACCGACGGCAACGTCACGCCGGGACTGTTCAAAATCCGTTCGACCGGGGTTTCGACCCAACCCGTGCGCAAAGCCGCCGAAGCCTTTTTGGGAAGTTTGACTGAAGACCAGCGCAAACGAACGCTCTATGCCGTGGATGATGACGAATGGCGCAAATGGGACAACCGCCACTTTCCGCCGCGTCAGGGCGTCGGATTCAAAGAGATGACCGAAGCGCAACGGCAGCTCGCGTTTGGATTGTTGCGCGCCAGTCTCAGCGCCAGGGGATTGCAAAAAACACAAGACGCCATGAAGCTCAATGAAACGCTGGCCGAACTGACCAACAACTTTCAGGAATACGGGCAGTGGTTGTATTGGGTGACGATTATGGGCACGCCGTCAGACAAAGAACCTTGGGGCTGGCAGCTCGATGGGCATCACTGCATCATCAATTATTTCATTCTGGGAGATCAGGTGGTGATGACGCCGACCTTTATGGGCGCGGAACCCGCCATTGCCGATTCGGGCAAATTCAAAGGCACGACGATCATGCAGGATGAGCAGAACAAAGGCTTTCAATTGCTGAGCGCGCTGAGCAAGGAGCAACAAACCAAAGCCATCATTCGCAACGACAAGAACCAGAATTACAACTTGACCGAAGCATACAAGGACAATGTTGTGCTGGATTATGCGGGCATTCCCGCGACGCAACTGAATGACGCGCAGAAAAAACTTTTGCTTGATGTCATTGGCGAATATGTCGGCAATATGAAAGAAGGGCACGCGCGGATAAGGATGGACGACGTGCGGCGTCATTTGGACAAAACGCATTTTGCCTGGATTGGCGGCACTGACCCCAATGGCGTTTTCTATTACCGCATTCAAAGCCCGGTGATCCTGATCGAATTCGACCATCAGCGCCCGGTGGCGCTGTCGCGTTCGACTGCGCCGACGCGCAACCACATTCATACGGTGGTGCGCACACCCAACGGCAACGATTACGGCAAAGACCTGTTGCGTCAGCATCACGAACGCCATCCGCACGGCGCAAAAGGCCATTTGAAATAACAACCGAATCCGAGTGGCGATGACGTTTCGCCAAAAAGAAAAGCGGGCCGTTGAGCCCGCTTTTCTTTTTGGCACTGAACTATTTGCCTAGCGTTTTTTCGCGCGAAGTTTCGCGCCCGTCTTTTTTACCGGTTTGGCCGACTTGACGACTTTGACGGCTTTGGTCGGTTTGACGGCTTTGGCCGGTTTGGTTGATTTCGCCGGTTTGGGCGCTTGTGCGGCTTTGACGCGTTTGGCGACCTTGCCCGCAGGCTTGCCGTTGGTTTCAGCCTTGAGCGAATCCGAGGCAGGCAAGAGGGCTTCGCGCAACACTTCCTGAATGTGTTCGACAAACACGAATTCCATTTCGCGTTGCGGTTCCGGCGGAACCTCTTCCATGTCCTTGCGGTTTTGCGCAGGCAAAATGACTTTCTTGATTTGCGCGCGATAGGCGGCCAGCACCTTTTCCTTGACGCCGCCGATGGGCAGCACATTGCCGCGCAAAGTGATTTCGCCGGTCATCGCCACGGTTTTGCGCACGGGGCGATTAGAGAGCACCGACACCAACGCGGTCGCCATCGAAATCCCCGCCGATGGGCCGTCTTTGGGAATCGCGCCTTCGGGAATGTGGATGTGGATGTCGTATTTGGTAAAGACTTCCTCGTCAATGCCCAGGTCTTGTGCGCGCGATTTGGCAAACGAATAGGCTGCGTGGGCCGATTCGCGCATGACGTCACCCAGTTGCCCGGTCAGTTGCAACACGCCTTTGCCGCGCATGGTGATGGCTTCGATAAACAGGATGTCGCCGCCCGTTGCCGTCACCGCCAAACCGGTCACGACACCGACCTGATCGTGTTTCAGCATCTCATCCGGCTCGACCTTGGCCACGCCCAAAAATTCGTGCAGGTTTTTGACCGTGACTTTGAGCTGTTCGCTGTTGCCTTCGGCAATGCGACGCGCAACCTTGCGGCAGATTTTGCCGACTTCGCGTTCGAGCTGACGCAAGCCGGATTCGCGCGTGTATTTGGCGATGATGTCGCGCAAGGCAGGTTCAGAGATGTGCAGATGTTCGGGTTTGATGCCGTTTTCTTCCATCTGTTTGGGCAACACGTGACGCAGAATGATCTGCATCTTTTCTTCTTCGGTGTAACCCGACAGGCGAATGATCTCCATGCGGTCGCGTAACGCGGGCTGAATTGTTTCCAGCACGTTGGCAGTCGTCATGAACATTGCATTCGACAAATCGAACGGCACATTCAGATAGTTGTCACGGAAGCTGTTGTTCTGTTCCGGATCAAGCACTTCGAGCAAGGCAGAAGACGGATCGCCGCGAAAATCCGAGCTGACCTTGTCAATTTCGTCGAGCATGAGCAGCGGATTGTTGGTGCCCGCTTGTTGTACCGCCTGAATGATGCGGCCTGGCATCGAACCGACATAGGTGCGGCGATGACCGCGAATTTCCGCTTCGTCGTGTACGCCGCCCAGGCTCAGGCGGACAAATTTGCGATTGAGCGCGCGCGCAATCGAACGCCCCAGACTGGTTTTGCCGACGCCTGGCGGGCCGGCCAGACACAGGATCGGGCCTTTGGGTTTTTCTTTGATCTTGCGCACGGCCAGCGCTTCGATGATGCGCTCTTTGACTTTTTCCAGCCCGTAATGATCTTCGTCCAGAATCTCCTGCGCTTTGATGAGGTCGTGGTTTTCCTTGGACGATTTCGACCAGGGCAAGGCCACCATAATGTCCAGCCAATTGCGCAGGGTGCCGGTTTCTGCCGCGTCAGGATGCATGCGTTCCAGCTTTTTCAACTGGCGATCAACCTCTTCCTCGACGGCTTTGGGCATTTTGGCCTTGGCCATTTTTTCGCGATAGGCGGTGATGTCTTCGGCCAGTTCGTTGCCTTCGCCCAATTCGGCCTGAATCGCTTTCAGTTGCTGGCGCAGATAAAACTCGCGCTGTGAACGATCAATTTCGCCTTTGGCCTGGGTGTTGATTTCCTGCTGTACGGTCAGGACTTCGATTTCCTTGGCCAGCAATTCGTTGACGCGGTGCAAACGCGGCACGACGTCAATCATTTCCAGCACGGTTTGCGCGTCTTCGACTTTCAATTCCAGGTTTGACGCCGCCAGATCGGCCAGGCGCGCCGGGTCTTCGACGGTGGTGACGATGGCCATCACTTCCGGCGAAATGTTTTTGCCCAGCGCCACGGCTTTGTCGAGCGAACCGCGCACATTGCGCGTCAAGGCTTCGAGTTCCAGGCTTTGTTGCGCAGGCGCTTCTTTCAATTCTTCGATGCGCGCTTGCAAGAATCCTGAGGGGTCTTCGATGTAATTGATTTTGGCGCGCGCCACGCCTTGCACCAGGATGCGAATGCGCCCGTCGGGCAATTTGAGCATGCGCATAATGATGGCGACTGTGCCCACGTCATACAGATCACCCGCGCCGGGTTCTTCCATATTCGGGTCTTCTTGTGCGGCGAGCATGATCATGCGGTTTTCGGCCAGTGCCTGATCCACCGCACGGATCGAACGTTCGCGGCTGACAAACAACGGCACAATCATGAACGGGAAGATCACGATGTCGCGCAACGGCAGCACCGGCAAGGTTTCAGGAATCTTCAACTGCTCGTCTGGTAGCTCAGCAGGTGTTGGTTTTTCTTCTTGTTCTACAGTGTTCGACATAAAAATAGGTCTTAAAAATTTATGCTCTAGGCCGGCAACAACTACGGCAATGAAGCAACCACGTTATGCGGGCGTGATCGGAATGGTGAGTTCCCGCCCACAGACTTTTGTTTTGGGCAAACGGATTTGCAATATGCCGTCTTGCAAACGCGCTTCGATCTGTTCGGTGTCAATCGGCCAGCGCAGCGCAACCTGAAAGGAAAATGCGCCATAGCTGCGTTCCAGGCACAAAAAACGCACGGGGCGTTCTTCTTCCGGCAGCAAACTGCCGGTCGGACCTCCGCGTTCTTTGCGACCTTCGATTTTGAGCAGATGATCGAGCAACGTGATGCGCACGTGGTCAAGCGATACGCCCGGCAGTTCGACGCGCACCAAAATGGCGTCGTCCATTTCCGCCACGTCAACGGGCGGCATCCAGGCGTTCGGCAGCGACGCGAGCGAGCGCATTTCGTCCAGACGCACCAGCATGCGGCGCATCTGTTCGCGCAATTGTTCGGCGACTTCTTTAGAAAGTGGATGTAACGAACCAGTGATTGCCATACGGGTTACAAGGTAAGCGGGATGGCTGTTTGTGGCAACCCCTCCCTTTCAGCTAGCCAACAAGATTGCGAATCAACTTCGCCAGAAAAAGGGATTCTAAAGCAAACCCGCCCGAATTGGGATGGGCAGGCATCTGCCGGCATCTGTAAGAAGACGTACAGTACGTGCGCTTCTGTCCCGGCTGATTTGCGCTTTCCCGGTGAGACGGCGAAAATCCCGGCCCGCATGCAATCCCCGAAAACGAATGTCAGCAAAATCCTGATTCGCGGCACAAACTGGCTGGGCGATGCCGTAATGACGACTCCTGCGTTACAACGGCTCCGCGCGTCATTTCCTGACGCGCATCTGGCTTTACTTGCCACGCCGCGCACGGCGGGCTTGTTTGAAGAGTCGCCGTTTCTGGATGAAGTGATCCTTTATCGCCGCCGCGAAGAAGGCATACGCGCGTTTTGGGCGACGGTGCAAACGTTGCGAAACCGGCAATTCGACCTGGCGGCGTTGTTTCAAAATGCGTTTGAAGCCGCGCTGCTTACGAGTTTGGCGGGCATTCCGCAGCGCGTCGGCTTTGTCGCCCAAGGCCGCTCGTGGTTGTTGACGGGCAGGCTTTATCGTGGCCCGCAGCACCGCAACCGGCATCAGATACATGACTATCTGGACATTGTCGCACTGTGTGAACGGCTTTGTCTGGGCGCGGAATTTCAGGCGTCGCCCGACGATCCGCTGCCGGTTTTGACCACCAGCCAGCGGCAACGCGCCGCCGCGGAGGCTTTGCGGCAGCGTTATGAGTTGGCAGCCACGCAACCGCTCGTGGCATTGAACACCGCCGCGACAAATTCGCGCGCAAAGTGCTGGCCCGAAGACCGGTTTGCCGCCTTGGCGGACGAATTGAGCACGCATGAAAATGCGCGCGTCATTTTGATCGGCGCTGAATCTGAGCGCGCCAATGCCGAGCGGGTCGTGCAACAAATGAAAACTGACGGCGCCTTGAATCTGGCCGGTCGCACGAGCATGGCAGAGTTGCTGGGTTTGCTGGAAAGTTGCGCGTTGCTGGTGACAAACGACACCGGACCGGCACACGTCGCGGCAGCCTTAGGCCGTCCGACGCTGACGTTGTTTGGTCCCACCAATGAGTTTGAGACGGCTCCTGCCGGGCCGTATGCCGAACTGATGCGCGCTGACGGCATCGAATGCGCGCGCTGCATGCATCGCGAATGTCCGATTGATCACCGTTGCATGACGCGCCTGACCGTGGCGGAAGTCTTCAGCCGTGCGCGCAGCCTTTTGCGTTCGGCTTCGGCGCTGTGACATACTTTCGCGCGGCTTCCCCCTGAAATGAAATATCCCCTTATCCAAAGCATACAAGTTTGCGCAGCCCGCAGCGGTGTGCGCATACATCATCGAGTCGTGAACCCATCACCACGAGGAGGAACGGTTATGAAACGAGTTGGATTCTTCGCGGTCAGTGTGTTGCTGGCGTTGTCATGCGCGGTTGTTGCGTTTGCGCAGGGCGGTTCCGCCGGGAACGATAAGCTGGCCAAACGCACGACGCTGGCCGTCCGCTACGTCACCAACAAAAAGACGGTTGTGAATTTGACCGGCACGTCATTGTCGCCGCGCGTCACCGGTCGCGCCGAAGTCGAATACAAAAACAATTTTGCCCGTACCAGAATCAAAGTCGAAAATCTCGACAATCCGCAAAGCTACGGGCCGTTTTACACGACCTTTGTCGTGTGGATCGTCACTCCCGAAGGCCAGACCGACAATTTGGTGGAACTGACACAGAGCTATCAGGCAGAAGCCGATACCAAGAGTTCGGCGCAAACGTTCGGCTTGATCATCACCGCCGAACCGCACGGTGCGGTGAAATATCCTTCGCAAAAAGTCGTGGCCGAAACGACCTTGCCCAAAAATACGACCGCTGGTGTGCAAACCACGCAAGCCGAATACAGCTATGACAAAGGCGCGTTGTATGAAACGGCGGAAGACTCCACTTTGAAAGCGGATTATTCGACGCCGCGTCTGGTGCTCGGCGCGCGCCGTTCGTTGGACATTGCGCGTCGCGCTGGCGCGAAAGAATTCGCCGCCGATGAATGGAAACAGGCGAACGAAAAGCTGGCGACGTTGGAGCAATTGTGGCCGCGCAATCTGAAAGACGAAACGAAATTCAGTGGACTGGCGCGTGATGTGATGCGTCTGGGCCAGGTTGCGCGCGATCTTTCCAGCGAACGCGAAGAGCAGGCGCGCATCGAAAACGA
>JAEUQO010000187.1 GCA_016789605.1 Acidobacteriota bacterium | reverse complement strand
CTGGACGAATTAGAAAAAGCGCGTTGGTACAAACAACTGTGGAATCTCTGGCGGCACGACTATCTTTACGAACTGACTTGGGCCTTGGATTTGAACAACAAGCCCTTCGCCAAAATCGTGGCGGGCGTTCCTTCGACGGCGCTGCGCAATGAATTGTGGCCGACTGTCAAATTGAGCCTGATTTTTGCGGCCATCATCGTCCTGCTTTGTTTGCTGACAGCGATGATGTCTTCCAATTTGGTGCTCTGGCCATTGCGTCAGGTCGTGAACGAGATTGAACAGCTCGAAGCGGAAAGCGCGATGTTAACCTCGGCAGAAACGCGGCCGGTCAACGTCGAAATGCAAAGCATTGCCCAGCGCTTGCGCGAACTCGGACGCCGCTTTGCTGGCAATCGCACGGAAATCGAAACCATCCGCGACCAACTGCAACAGGTCGTCGGCAGCTTGTCCGAACGTGTTTTGCTGCTTGACCGCGAACGGCGTGTGATCATGGCCAGTCCAGAAGCAGAAAAGATGCTGAGTGGCGGGCGGTTCACGTTGCGTGGCCAACGACTGTCTGACGCCTTGAGCTTCAGCCATCCGATCACCTCTCTGGCTGAACGCGCCTATCAAACCGGCCAATCGTTGCAGGAAGTCACGACCTTCCCTGTCAACGGCGCACAGCAGCCGCAAACCATTGTCGCTTCATTACAACTGTTTGAAGATCGCGGACAACCGGCGGGCGCATTGCTCACCCTGCGCGATTTCGCCACCATTCAACAGCTCGAAACCCAATTGGATTTCGCGACCAAACTTGCCGCGCTCAACCGCATCACTGCGGGCGTGGCGCACGAAGTCAAAAATCCGTTGCACGCGATGGTGCTGCATCTGGAATTATTGGGAGCGAAACTCGACGCCGGGCTTGACCCCAAACCGCACGTTGACATTCTGATGTCTGAGGTCAATCGCCTCAAACGCGTCGTGCAAACGTTCCTGGATTTCACCCGCCCCGTCGAACTGAAGCTGCATCAAGTGGATGCCAATACGCTGGTGCGTGAAGTCATCTTGCTGGCTGCCGATGCACGTGCCCAAGGTGTTGATCTGGAAGAGCATTACGGCAAAGGTCCGTTGATTATTAAGGCTGACTCTGACCTGCTCAAACAGGCCATCCTTAACATCATCATCAATGGCTGTCAGGTGATGCCCAACGGTGGCAAGTTAATGTTGGAAACCGGGCGCGACGAAGACAATCACATTTTTATCGCGATCACCGACCACGGCCCAGGCATTCCCGAAGAAACGCGCGACAAGATTTTCAACTTGTATTACACGACCAAACCGAAAGGCAGCGGCATCGGATTGGCGCAAGCATTCCGCGCGGTGCAATTGCACAACGGCCGCATCAAAGTCGAATCGGAAGTCGGACGCGGCACCTGTTTCCGCATCATTCTGCCCACCAGCAATACACAGTAATTTTTCTTCCAGCGTTGGGCCGAGGCTTGGCATGAGCAAATTCTTTGATGATTACCGGCTGGACGAAACGGTGACATCGCAAACACGCACCATCACCGAAGCAGATATCGTCAACTTCGCTGGCTTGTCAGGCGATTTTCACGAACTGCATATGAGCGAAGAGTTCGCGCGAAAGGGTCCGTTTGGTCGGCGTATCGCTCACGGCGCGCTGATTTTCAGCATTTCGACCGGCCTTACCATCCAGATGGGCGACCACGGCAACATCATCGCGTTTTATGGTGTAGACAAACTGCGGTTCACACATCCCACCTTTATCGGCGATACCATTCACGTCACCAAACGCGTCATCGAATTAGTCCCCAAAGATGAAGAACGTGGCGTTGTCGCCTTTGAAACGCAAGTCATCAACCAGCACCAACAGCCTGTTGTGGTTTATCAGGATCGCGTCTTGTTGCGGCGTCGCCAGGCGTAACGCATCTTCACTTTACATCCGCAAAAAAGCCGGACAAAAGCAAAAGGCCGTTTGCTGGTTTTAGACACCAGCAAACGGCCCCAATGCGTAAAACCATCACCAGGTGGCAATACAACGAACCTAGATCAGATTTCATTTTGGCGTAAGGGTTTTGCCACAGAGGCACAGAGGCACAGAGTTTTCTAAGTATTTCTCTGAGCCTCCGTGGCTCTGTGGCCAATCCGTAAAGCGAATTGAAAAATGATCTAGATGGTGATTTTCGTACCGTCGAACTTCGTCAAGCTCATCTCGACCTTGTCGTTATAAGTGAGCTTGTGTTCTTGCATAATGCCGATGGCGACGGCTTCGCCCAGTTCCATTCCGCCCAGCGCGTCCGTACGCCAATGAACGCCAGCGCCATTGCGGCCAACCGCCACGTTTCTGGCGACCTTGTTCAACTCGCCCAATACCGTCAACGGCGGCCCGTCATAAGGAACGAGCGCAGTTCCGTCGGCATTTGGCACGAGAGGATTTTTGATGACGTCGGTTTCATCAAAGAACGCCTTCAAGACCGTGACACAAGCGCCCGCAACCGTCGCGTGACCAGAACCATAAGACGAGTGTGTCGGGCTTCCTTCCGGAAATGCCTGCGGCAACAGATAGGTGCCGTATTTCTTGAAGACCTCTTGCACGGCACGGGAATTCAGCACATCCGTGTGAATCGGATAGCTTGCCGCTCCCGTGATGTGGTTGTGTACGCGACCGCCAAATTCTTCTGGACGCAGCCGATGATGCACAAACCATTTTTGATACCAGACAGCTTTCAGCGCACGCGTGGCCACTTCTGTCACGTAACTCAAGATGTGCGGCCCGCCGCATTGTGCAAATCCAGCTTGCGCTTTGGCGTTGTAAAGCGGCAGCCCCGGATCGAGACGCGTGCCCTGTTCCAGCATGATCAAACAGGCTTGCAAATATGCCTGGTAAAGCGCGTCTACGTGCACCCACTGCGCCAGGTCACGCAAATTGCGAATGTAACGCGGCGTGCTGTCGAACTGATCATTGTTCGGCGAAGCGCCGTTTTGCACCGCCAGCCACTTGTCATAGCTCGTCATATGATCCGAGCCAGGAACGAGTGTTTTCATTTTTTGCGAGAACAGATTCGCGCCAAAGTAGAAATCCTTGATCAGAAATTGGGACAGCCAGGGTCCATTCAAATCTTCCGGCGTATTTGAACGAAAAAGCGTGTTGGGGGTCACGCGTCCAGCTTCACGCGGGCCGCGAAAATCTGACAGTTTTGAAAGCTCGTCGGCAGCTTGGGTAGCCAAAGGATGGCTGTTCCAGTCGCTGAAGTTCACATCACGCAGCAACGCCATCCAATACAATTCGACCATTTCGCCGGCTTCTTCAGCGCTGTCAAACCGTGGTGGCGGCGGCATCGTCACGTGATGCGAATCCGGCCCTTCCAAATCCATTGCCAACCCAGCTTGCGGGCTGGTCAGCGGACGGCCAAGCCCCAGCGTAATCTGTTCAAACAAATCCGGGTCTTGCGATTCGCGCGCGCGGGCCAGCGAAGCGTAGGCGTTCTGGTCCACTTCGCCCAACTGGTTGTGCGGCAGTGCTTTGGTATAGCTGGCGATTTTGTTGGAATAACGAACGTCGTCCCCATTGGTTATGTGTCTCACCAGAGGCCGCTGTTGCGCCATCTTGGCAGCTTCAAGACGACACTTGTAAGCCTTCATGTACCGGTTCGACGCGAAATCGGATGGCTCAACGCCAAAGGGAAAATTCGGATCATCACACGTGTTTTTCTTTCCACCGGGAAACTGCGCCAGGGCAGTTTCGCTCGTGGCTCCGGTGACAATGGCGGCGGCTGTTGCGGCGCCAACACGACCTAGAAATTTGCGGCGAGTTTTTGAGACCGGTTGCACTGCGGTGTGTGATGAGTCATTGCGGGTAGTTTGTGCCTCAGCTTCCATAGCGCCTTCTGGCAATATGGACTTGTCTGACTGCGGGTGTTTTGACACTCGTCTCTTCATGGAAAAACTCCTTCAGGTTATGGGAAAACTCAACAAAAAAGAGTTACCGGGGGTCAGGCTGCGAGGGGGGGGGGGCGACAAGGGGCAGGCACCGATCAGGAAAAAAGTCGCTTTAACTGTAAAAGACTTTTAGTTGAGCAGGAAAAACTTGCTTGAAAAAGCCGGTCGCTTTGACCGCGCGCAGCATACGAAAAGCACGCTGGGCAAGAAAAGCTTTTTCTTTTGAAATTGACACGCTAACTCTAATGAAATGAATTACTAGCAGGCATAAGAGATTAATTTTAGGATATCGCCTGGCTGGGCCTACGACTATTGCTCGACCGAATCTCTTGTCTTACATTGCTGGTGTTACGCATAACCAGACTGGCAACTCACTCATCGGCAGCGTAACGAAGGTTCTTCGGTCAGGGTAATCCTCTTGGCTGCGTCAACTTCCCCAACAGTGAGTCTGTTCTCAGAACTTAAATTGGTCACAGCCAACTTGTTGTGCGGAAACTTCGTCAAAGCCCGCGCAGTAAGCAAATCCCAAATGGCAATCAAGCGACAGTGACCGTGTAAGAAGCCTGCTGGCTGACACCCAATTGCTTGCGGTTTTATCTTCATGTACGCGGGTAAGACCAGGCAATAACCAGTTGGCAAACCCTATATTGCTGCGTTTCTCAACCCGACTTCTTGTCATTCGTCTGACACGCGTCAATCGTTCTTTGCGATGTCCTCGCCTTTGATCTTTTCCCGTTCGTGACTGACTCAGAAAGGAACCCATGAAACGAGTAGTCCTCGCGTTCGCCCTATGCTTTACGATCCTGGTGTTGCTGGCAGGCTCCCTGCCGGTTGGCAAGACCCAAAATAATTCGCGCATCTTCGGCCAATCTGAAGCAGAGGAGCGTTTTCCCAACTATGATGTGCGATTGGATGAGTCAAAAGAGGGCCAGACGCTGCGCGCAAAACACCGGCAAAAATTGACAGACACGCAAAAAGCCCGCATCGCCGCCTTGCAACAAGCGATGGGCAACGCGCAAAACTCGCTGCGAAATCGTGTTCAAGGACTCGAGGTGTTGCCCAATCCGCTCACGGGCGGGCCCGAAGTCGTCGGCGTTGGCACAGCCAATCGCGCGTTTCTAACGCCGCCCGCTGATAACGGCTATGACGAAATCGTGCTCAGCTTTTTGGGAAATCACGCCACGCTCTACGGCCTGACACCGGCTGAAATCGAGAAACTTCCCTTCCTCGCCAATTATGTAAACCCCGCAGGCAATCTCGCCTGGGTCACCCTGGAACAGGAATACAATCGGATTCCCGTGTTCGGCGCGGAATTGCGCGCGGCACTCACAACCAGCGGTGAATTGGTACGTACGGTCAGTTCGCTGGCTGCTGGTCTGGACAAAGACGAATTGCTGACCAAACCGGCGCTTGGCGCCGCCGAAGCCGTCGCGCTTGCCGCTGCGTCCGTGAACGTCAAACTGGCAGCCCAGGATTTAGTCGTCAAAACCAGTTCGCGCGATGGCCATCAGATCGTGTTTGAGCCCGGCCCGTTTGACGAAGACATTCGCGTGCAACTGGTCTATTTCCCGCTCGAAACGGGTTTGGCGGATTTGGCCTGGTCGGTGACGTTGTGGCAACGCGAACCCGTTTTTCACGCGGTCGTGGATGCGGAGTTGGGCCATCTGCTCTATCGCAAAAACCTGACCGAACACCAAACGCAAAACGCGAGCTACGCCATTTACAACGACGACAGCCCCGCGCCGTTTTCACCGTTTACCGGCGCCGTGGGCGGAAATTCGCAAAGCCTCGGTATCAACCGGTCGGTTCTCACGCTGATCAGTGAACTGCCTGCGTTTAACAACCTGGGCTGGATTACCGACGGTAACAACTCCACGTTGGGCAATAACGTAGACGCGGGATTGGATTTGGACGGCATCAACGGCATTGACGCCAATGGACGCGCAGTGGGCGCGCCGTTCCGCGTCTTCAATTTTGCGTACAATCCACCGCCGCTAGGAACGGAACCGCCGACGCTGGGCAATTACCGTTTAGGCGTGGTGACGGATCTGTTTTTCTGGTCTAACCGCTTTCACGACGTGCTGTATCAGTACGGCTTCACCGAAGGCGCGCGTAACTTTCAAAACGACAATTTCGGACGTGGCGGCCTGGGCGGAGATTACGTTCGCGCCGAAGCGCAGGATTCGTCTGGCGCCAATAACGCCAACTTTGCGGTTGGCCCTGACGGACAACCGCCGCGCATGCAAATGTATGTGTTTGACGGTCCCACGCCAGATCGCGACGGCGATCTGGATCACGAAATCGTCATTCACGAACTGACACACGGCCTATCAAACCGCTTGCACGCCAACACCGCCGGGTTGACGTCAAACATTGCGCGCGGAATGGGCGAAGGCTGGTCGGACTTCTATGCGCGCGCGCTGCTCTCCACCAGCAACGAAGACGTCAACGGCATTTACGCATTGGGCGGTTATGCGACGCTGGCCATCGAACCTGGCTTTACCGACAACTACTATTACGGCATTCGCCGCTTTCCCTACGCCGTCAAAACCAACCTGGGCACGAATGGCAAACCGCACAATCCGCTGACGCTGGCCGACGTTGATCCCGGACAAATCAACCTGACCGACGGAGCCCACGCCCGTGGCCCGATTGGTTCGGGCAGCGCTTCCGCCGTGCACAACATCGGCGAAGTCTGGTGTATGGCTCTGCTCGAAGCGCGTGCACGAATCATTACCCGGCTCGGCTTTACTGCCGGCAATGCGCGGTCGTTGCAACTGGTTACTGACGGCATGAAGCTCGATCCGAACAATCCGCATTTGCTGCAAGGTCGTGACGCGATCCTGGCGGCGGATTGCGCCAGCTTCAACGGCGAAGACGAACGCGACATCTGGGCGGGGTTTGCCGCACGCGGCATGGGATACGGAGCGCAATACAACGGCGGCGATTCATGGACGGAAAGTTTCGCCGTCCCCAATTTGAATCTCGGCAACGTGTCGTTCTCTGATGCGGCGTGCAACAACAACGGCATTGCCGACCCCGGCGAAACGCTGACACTGAGCGTTCCCTTGACCAATCCGTTTTGCGCCACCAATGCGACCAATGTCACCGCAACCATAGCCGGAGGCGGTTCAGCAAATTACGGCACGATTTCCGCCGGTTCAGGTGGCAGCCAGAACATCAGTTTCACCGTTCCACAAAGCACGGTTTGCGGCACACGGCTGAATCTGACGCTAACGCTCAACAGCAACCTGGGACAGGTAACCCGCAATATTTCGCTCTTTGTCGGTCAGCCGGTCACAACCTACACTGAATATTTCGACAGCGTTGGCGCACCAGCGCTGCCCAATGGCTGGACGTCTTCAGTCAATGGCGGCGCAAGCGATTGGGTCACGACGGACAATCAACCGGACACGTTGATTAACACCGCCTTTGCGGCGGGCGGCGGCGCAACCGGCGAAAGCATTTTGACGTCTGCGCCGATCAACATCACCAGCCCGAATGCGCGGCTGAGCTTCCGCCAGAATTACAGCTTCGAAGCCGGTTTTGACGGCGGTGTGCTGGAAATCAAAATCGGCAATGGCGCATTCACGGACATCATCGCGGCAGGCGGCAGTTTTCTGACCGGCGGCTATTCGGGCAAGCTGGCCAATAGCGCGACGTGCGCTTCACCGTTGGGCGGTCGCAATGCGTGGACGGGAAACAGCAGCAACTTCCTGACGACGACGGTCTTCTTGCCGACGGCTGCAGCAGGACAAACCGTGCAATTCCGCTGGCGTGCCGGATACGATTGCAATCAGGCAAGCAGTGGTTGGCGCATTGATACGCTCACCTTGGCGGGCAATACCAACTGCGCGCCTTGTGGCGGCGGATGCAGTTTTGAAGTTGCGCCGTTAAGTCAGGCGTTTGTGGCGGCGGGCGGCAATTCAATGCTGAGCGTAACGGCAAATTCTGGCTGCGCCTGGACTGCGGTGAGCAACGCGCCCTGGATCAACATCACCGGGGGCGCAACCGGCAATGGCAGCGGCGTTGTGCAATTTGCCGTATTGGCGAACAACGGCCCGGCGCGCAGCAGTTCGATGACCATCGCCGGGCAAACCTTTTTGGTCACACAGGACAGCGGTTGTAGTTTTCAGCTCACACCTGCCAGCCAAAGTGTTGGCGCGGGCGGCGGCGGAGGTACGATCAATGTCACGAGCGGGACAGGCTGTACGTGGACGGCGGCCAGTAACGATGCCTGGATTACGATCAATAACGGAACGCCCGGCAACGGCAATGGCAGCGTGAACTATTCCGTCGGAGCCAATTCCGGCCCGCAACGCACAGGAACCATTACCATCGCGGGTCAAACATTCACCATCACGCAGGCGTCTAATTGCACCTATGCCATTTCGCCGACCAGTCAGACATTCGGAGCAACGGGCGGAAACGGCGCGGTCACAGTCACGGCTGGCGCAAGCTGCACCTGGTCTGCGACAAGTAACAGTTCCTGGTTGCAGGTGACCGGTGGCTCATCTGGAACGGGCAATGGGGCGGTCAACTTTTCCGTCTCCGCCAACACTGGCGCACAGCGTACGGGCAGTTTGACCATCGCCGGGCAAACCTTCACTGTGACTCAGGACGCCGCGTGTACGTTTGCCATTTCTCCCACCAACCGACATTTCAGCAATCTTGGTGGCGCTGACGCGGTTGCCGTAACGACTGCCAGCGGATGCGCCTGGCAAGCCAGCAGCAATGCCAACTGGTTGACGATTACCAGCGGCGCACAAGGCTCAGGCAATGGCCAGGTGAACTACAGCGTTGCACCTAACAGCGGCAGCGAACGCACTGGCACATTAACAATCGCCGGACTGACATTCACGGTCACCCAAGGCACGCAAGCGCTCGCCAGGAAAAGCGATTTTGATGGCGACGGCAAAGCGGATTTGGCGGTCTGGCGTGGCTTCCAAAGCAATTGGCTGATCATCAAGAGCGCGACAAATACGCTGACGACCACAGCCTGGGGCGCGCAGTATCTGCCGTATAACGACATCGCAACCCCCGGAGATTATGACGGTGACGGCAAAACCGACCTGGCGGTATGGCGGCGCGCCGACAATACCTGGTACATCATCCGCAGTTCGGATAGCCAAACTGTAACCCGTGCCTTTGGTCAAGCGGGCGATACGCCAGTGCCGGGCGATTATGACGGCGACGGAATTACCGATTTGGCGGTCTGGCGTGGTTTGCAAAGCACCTGGGAAATTCTGCAAAGCTCGACCAACACCACGCGCATCGTCATCTGGGGCGCAAGCTATTTCCCGTATCAGGACGTTCCCGTGCCCGCCGATTACGACGGAGACGGCAAAACGGATGTCGCCGTCTTCCGACCGTTCGACGGCAATTGGTACATCATTCAATCGTCAAACAGTTCGGTACGCATTCAAGCATTGGGCATTGCCAGTGACACGCCCGTGCCGGGCGATTATGACGGCGACGGCAAAACCGATCTGGCTGTGTGGCGTGGTCAGCAAAGCACCTGGTACATCGTGCGCAGCACAGACAACCAGATTCAGACTGCGTTTTGGGGAGCCAGCTATTTCCCCTACAACGACATTCCT
>JAEUQO010000105.1 GCA_016789605.1 Acidobacteriota bacterium | reverse complement strand
GAACCCAAACCAGCGCCTGCGCCGACACCGACGCCAACACCTAAACCGGCGCCGACACCAACGCCCAAAGCAACAACTGCGCCAACACCGACGCCCAAACCAACACCGACGCCGACGCCAACGCCGACGCCCAAACCAGTCATCGCTCAGGCAACGACAACTCCGACGACAACTCCAACGACCACGACGACGCCTGCGCCGACGCCGCCCAAACCGACGCCTGCGCCTGCGCCAACACCAACGCCTGCACCCGCGCAGACAGCGACTCCTGCGGCCGCGCCTGCAGGCAATCAAACGGTGCCGATGGGCATCATTCGTTTAGGCGATCCGAAAGAAAGTCCGCATTGGGGGCAGCACGCGAAATGGGGCGTGGTCGAAAATTTCAATCACGGCACGCACATCCAACCGAAATACGCCGAGCGTTGCGAAACCTGTCACCACACGAACAAAGTTGCGCGTCAGGAAGTCGTCCAGAAATGCATCACCTGTCACAAGGACGCAGACCACCCGGATACCGCGAAAAAAGGCGGCGGTGTAGACGTGGAAAGCGCCTATCACGGCGTCGCTGATAGCACGAGCAAAACCGCCAACAAGGCTGGTTGTATCGAATGCCACAAACGCTATCGCGACGAAAAAGACGCCAACTCTAAAGCGCCGGTCAAAACGCCTTGCTCTGGCTGTCATACCGAAAAACAAGCGCGCCTGGATGAGCGTTACCGGCAACCAGCCGGACGCCGGGACTGGTTCGCCGTCAATTTGACGGCCGTGACGGACGGATTGCGCACTGCGTCTGAAACAAACTGATGGTAGCCGCAAACGGATGGACAATTCCCGGATGAGCATTGACAATGTTCGCCGCTGAAAACGCGCTGCGAATCGTCGAGCCTGCCATCCGGCAGAAGCTAGATCAGATTTCATTTTGGCGTAAGGGTTTTGCCACAGAGGCACAGAGCCACAGAGGTTTCTAAGTATTTCTCTGAGCCTCCGTGGCTCTGTGGCCAATCCGTAAAGCGAATTGAAAAATGATCTAAAGAACACGGAACAATGATGTGGAGAGACAGAATCAAAATCGCCTTGGTGTTGTGTGGCTGTGCGCTGTGTTTGGCGCTGAGCAATCCGTTTGCCGCGCGTGGTCAGCAAAAAAATAAAGCCGCTGCGCCCGCGGCTTCGCCCAATCAAGCTGCACAACCAGCCGCCCCCAAGGATTACGAACATTTCACGCATCAGTCGCACCTGGGCACGGTCAATGTGCCGGGCACCAACCACGCGCGCATTTTGAAATGCGACTCGTGCCACGATCAGCGCGATTTACAGAAAAGCATCGTCGAAACCACCACCCGCAACAAACAGTTGTTGTTGAAATTTCCCGGCCACAAAGCCTGCGTCGAATGTCATATTCCGCAATTCACCGGGCAACCGATGCAAACCTGCACGATCTGTCACAACACGCGGCAAGGGTTGACGGCACGTCCACCGCAACGCGACTTTCCGGCGCGCTACGATTTCAACGCGTTCTTTGACGCCAAACAGCATGAATTACACGTCGGCTACAATTTGCCGAACGGGCAAAAAACCGCGTGCAATTTCTGCCACAAAGCCGACGCCGCCAAACCTGCGCCGTTGACGATCGCCGGCCACCCGGAATGTTTTGTCTGCCACGCGCCAAATAGCGCCGATCAGAAAGCCAGCCAGAAATCCGATTGCAAAGTTTGTCATACGGAACAGACAACCAACATTCAGCTTTACGCGGCGAAATACATCAGCCGTGCCTATGGCGCGCGCTTCACGCACCAGCAACACGTCGGCTATACCAACGGCAGTTGCAGCGAATGCCACACCATCAACGCTGGCTATAACCAGACCGCGCCGATTTCGCTGAAGGTCAAAGAACACCTGACACCCAACGAACGCAGCGGGCGCGGCTGTTTCAGCTGTCACGACGGCGGCGTGCACCTGGGCCGCAAAGTCTTCAGCGGCGAACCCGGCAGCGAAGGCGGCGGCTCCTGTAGCCGTTGTCACACGCGCGACGATTTCAAAGTCCTGCCTTCTTCCGGTTGAGCCGGAACTTGATCAACCAATTTTCGGAGTACATTTGATGAGAACCATTGCCCTGCTCGTCAGTCTCTCGCTTTTCTCGCTGGTCACGGCCACGCACAGCGCCTTCACGCAAAAAGAAGGCAAGCTCGATCCGGCAGACCTCGTGCTGAAAAACGGCGTCGTTTACACCTTGTACGACGACCGCCCCAAAGTCGAAGCCATCGCCGTGCAATATGGCCGCATCATCTTTGTTGGTTCTTCGGCGGACGCGAAAAAATACGAAGGCAAAGGCACTCGCGTCGTGGATTTGAAAGGTGCGACCGTGGTGCCGGGTCTGGCTGATGCGCACTATCACTTTTCCGGCGTCGGCTTTCGGGAAATGAACTTGAACCTCGAAGGCACCACCAGCCTGGAAGACTTTCTGGCCAAGGTCAAAGCGCGCGTGGACAAAGCCAAGCCGGGTGAATGGGTGACCGGGCGCGGTTGGATCGAAACGTTCTGGAAGCCGCAAGTGTTTCCGACGCGCTGGGATTTGGACAAAATCGCGCCCAACAATCCGGTCTTTTTGAGCCGCGCCGACGGACACGGCGCAATCGTCAACAGCGCCGCGTTACAACTGGCCAACATCACCAAAGACACGCCCAGCCCGTTTGGCGGCGAAATCATGCTCGACAAACAGCGCGGCGAACCGAACGGCATGTTGCTGGATCGCGCGCAAGGCTTGGTTTCGCGCAACATCCCGTCAGCGACCAAGGCCGATTTGGAACAAGCCCTGATTCTGGCCGACAAACGCAGCACCTCGCTCGGCTGGACGCAAATCCAGGATGCGGGCGTCGGCTGGGATCAAATCGAGCTGATGAAAAAGCTGCTGGGCGAAAAGAAGCTGCGCATTCGCCTGTATGAAGCCATTCGCGGTCCTGGCCCTGATGCACAGCGCCTGTTGCGCGAAGGCCCGCAAATCGGACTTTACGACGGTCACCTGACCGTGCGCACAATCAAGGTCAGCATTGACGGCGCGCTCGGTTCCAAAGGCGCAGCCCTGATTGACAATTACGCCGATCACGACACCAACGGCTTTTTGACCTTCAAAGAAGAGCAAGTCGTGCCGATGTTGAAAGAAGCGCTGAAAAAGACCATCCAGGTCGAAACGCACGCCATCGGCGACCGCGCCAACCGTACAATTCTGGATTGGTACGAGACCGCTTTTACCGAAGTGCCGATGATCGAACGTATGGAGCGCACGGAACCGCGCTGGCGCATCGAACACGCACAGATCGTGCATCCTGACGACATTCCGCGCTTTGCCAAACTCAAAATCATTCCTTCGATGCAACCGTCACACGCCATCGGTGATTTGCATTTCGCGGCCAGCCGCCTGGGTCTGAAACGGTTGACCGGCGCATACGCCTGGCAAACGTTTTTGAAGCAAGGCAACATCATCGCGGGCGGTTCTGACGCGCCGGTCGAACGCGGCGAACCGATGATCGAATTCTATGCCGCTGTCGCTCGCAAAGATCAAAAAGGATTTTCGGGCGACGGTTGGCACCCGGAAGAAGCCGTCACGCGCGCACAGGCGCTGAAAATGTTCACGCTGTGGCCTGCCTATGCCGCGTTTGAAGAAAAGCAACGCGGTTCTATCGAAGTTGGCAAATGGGCGGACCTGACCGTATTGTCTGCCGACATTATGACCATTCCTGAAGCCGAGATCTTGAAAACCCGCTGTGTGATGACCGTCATCGGCGGCGAAATCGTTTGGGAGGTGAAACGATGAAACGCCTGGCTCTGACAGTTCGCAACATAATTGGCGGCACGTTTTTGTGTGGCGCCTGTGCAACGGCGTTTGCCCAAGCGCCCGCGCCAGTACAAAACCACACCAGCGAAGCCGCCAAGCAACAGTCCCGACAGCAAAGCATGAACGACCAGATCATGAACCGGCAAAACCAGAACCGGGACGAGTTTTTCAAGATGGGCGCGCAAAAAGGCCAGGACCGTAGGAAAAGCCGCGGCAGTGAATCTGATTATGTGACGTCAGAAGATTTGTTGCCTGCCGCCGAACGAAAATTGCTGGAACCCAGCGTGGAAGATCGCCGCCAATATGCAGAGTTTTTGCGCGATCCGAATACCGGCATTTTCAAATTGCTGGTCGCAGAACGCGCGGCTGCGGGCGGCGTAGTCAGCATCGAAGAATTGGAGCAAAAGAAAACGGCGCTCACCTTGTTCGGCGGAGGCTCGTTTTATTCGTTCACCAAAAAGAAGCACGACCCCAGTGAATGGATTGATATCGCGTTACAAAATGACCTGCTAAAAACGGGAATTGCAGGCTTTTGTTTGGGCGCGATGACTTTGATCGGAGACGTTCCGCTAGAGGTTGTCAAACCAGACAGCGTCGGTGTCACGCATTTGGCACAATTCCAACCACCAGTGGATTTCACACAAGCCAATACGCAATTTCAGCAAAATGCCGCAGGCTATCAAGCCGACGGATTCATCTACAAATCCTGGTTTCCGCCGATGTTGAATCAGGTGTATGTGCTGCGTTCGACGATCTACAAGCGCTCAGATGCACTGATCGCCTTTCGCATTATTCGGCAAGATAAAGACGGCGCACTGACGATTCTCTGGAAGTCGCTGGCGACTTACACGCCGCCCAAAATGATCAATCTACCCAAAGAAACGAACAAGTGGATGGGAGGACAATGGCTATCGCGCGCTGACGCCCGTCCCTGAAACCAGACGAAACTCATCCAGCCAGATTCGGCCTGAGATCGGACACGGCGGCTCGCTGCAAGGGGGCCGCCGAACTCGCACTGTAACGGCTTCGGTTGCAGAGTTGGTCGTAAACGCCAGTTTGTGTTCGGTCCAGGCCTGCGTGCCCACCGGCAATTGCGGAATCGCCGCCCGCACACGATTCCCGCCCGCAATCTCAAACGCAGCGTCATAGACTTCGACCAACGGCGTACTCAGACTCTGCAATTCCTCGCTGCGCACGGCAAAACTCAACACATAATTCGTGGAAGGATTCACGCGCACCGTTTGCGTCGCGATATTAAACGGTGTGTTGCCGCCCAGATCAAAACTGGCGCGCAAGGTTTGTTCGCCCGAATGCGGCGTCTGGCGGTCGAGCGTAATGCGCACGCCTGTCATCGGCGTTACGCGCCAGGTCAAAAACGGCGTCGCATCATTCAGCGCCAGTTTGCGTTCGAACCCGCCGTTGGAAAGCAACGATCCGGCATCAGGCGTGGGCCGATCCGGCAACGCCGCCGCATTCCACACATCGTAAGCCTGAGCATAGCGACCGGCAAAAAACAGCGCTTCGGCAACTTTCTGCGCATCTGCCGAACTGGGTTGTTTTACCGCGCGCCAGACGGCAATGCCGTCTTCGACACGGCCACGCACAATCAACTGCACGACCAAAGGCATTTGCAATTCCGCTGGCGGATCAAGTGCGGCGGCAATCGCCCGACCGTCTCCCTGATAAACATTCCAGGCGTAATCCAGCACCAGCGGCAACGCCGAAGGCCGCGTGCGCAATGCCAGCCGCATCTGCGCAAAAGAAGCGTCGCGTTCCCCAACGCGCAGCAGATGATTGCCCAACGCCCAATGCGGTTCGAAATGCTGTGGCGCCAACCGCACGGCACGTTCCAGCGCGGCGCGCGCGTCCTGGTTTTCTCCGCTGCGATCCAGCGCCCGTCCCAGCGCCAGCCAGTTGCGATAATCTTCCGGGCTCAGGCGCGTCGCCGTGCGCAATTCGTTGAGCGCGGTCGCCAATCTCTCTTCGGACAAGTCTTCGTTGGCAGCGTTCAGATACACTCCGCCACGCCGCAAATGCAGCAGCGGGTCCCGCGGGGCATACGCGACTGCGGCATCCGCGCCCGCCAACTGCGCCTCTGGCGCAAGATTCGGGTTACGCTGCACGAAGGTCATGACGCTGTCACCGGCGGCAAACTGGAAGGCAAACCATCCCAGCAAGGTGCAACCGGCCAACAACACCACAAACAACAACAGACGAAGGGGCAAGGGAATAGAAATGTTGCTCATCGCGCCGCAGAGACTAGCGAATCACGACGCCCTCGGCAAGCATCCGCCGCTGGTGACGCCAACGCCCAAAGCCAACAAAGTCTTAAAGTTAATCGGTTTGACAGGCTTTGAGAGCTTCGGCGATACTTAGCCACCAGTTGCAGCAAAAGCGGATTACCAAAGAGTTTTGATAATTTTCGAGCGTCGCGGTTCAGCGCACGCGATGGTTTTCGCTTTTCACGTTGAGCATTCTGGCCCCGTGAAAAGCAGGCAGAATTGTATTCCCCAATCCCCGGGTAACGCATTGCAATCAAAATCCCCCTTATTGGCTGCCGGCATGTCAAACGGCAACGAAAGGCAAGTTATGGTGTGGCGAATCCGAACGTCGTATTTTTTAGTGTTCGTACTGCTGCTTTCTGCTGCGCGTGTGTCGTGGGCACAAACACCTGCGCCCGTGTTGCGCCCGAATCAACAAGCGCCCGTGCTCACCGACCGCGCGCCGGTTCTCAGTTCAACCGCGCGTCCTGACCCGGAAAAGAACTATCGCATTGGGCCGGGCGACGTGCTTGATATTCGCGTCTTTAACCGCCCGGAACTAAGTGGCGACCGTCGCGTCAACGAAGCCGGACGCATACGGCTTCCCTTTATCGAAGAATTCACCGCCGCGTGTTTGACCGAGGCAGAAATCGCCCAGCAAATCACTGAGAAATATCAAAAGTATTTGCGCGATCCGCAAGTAGACGTCTTGGTCAAGGAATACAAAAGTCAGCCCGTTGCCGTGATTGGCGCAGTCAGTAATCCGGCCCGCTTTCAAATGCAACGTCGTGTGCGATTGCTGGAACTGTTGACTTATGCGGGCGGCCCCACCAACCGGGCGGGCGAAACCATCCACATCATCCACAGCGACGATTTCGATTTTTGCGCGGTCAACCTGCCGGGCAAACCGGCGGCAGCGCCAGGAAGCAAATCCGCCACGCCGTCTGAAGAACCCGAAGCAGGCACCATCTCCATTCTGACGGCATTATCTTCCATCAAATTGCGCGATCTGTTGTCGGGCAAAATCGAAGCCAACGTTTACGTGCAACCGGGTGACGTCGTGAGCATTCCCGAAGCCGAACAGGTTTTTGTCACGGGGGCGGTCAATCGTCCGGGCGCATTTTCCCTGACGAACAAACTCACCCTGTCGCAAGCCATCGCGCAAGCAGGCGGTATCAACATGGAAGGCGCGCAAGGCCGCGTGCACCTGATTCGCCAGGACCCGGCGACCGACAAACGCACGGAAAAGATCTTCCGTCTGAGCGATATCCACAAAAACAAAATCGCAGACGTGGCGCTGTTGCCCAACGACATCATTGAGGTGCCGAATTCAATGCTGCGGGCGGCGTCGCGCAATTTGCTCGGCGTCAGCATCAGCATGCTGGCCGCCTTGCCGTATTTCATCATTCGTTAGGTCAGTACCGTCGTTAAGTCAGTACCGTTTTTCTGCGGACGCGTAAGCGTCCTTGCCCCAAACCCAACATGCAAGAAGAAGCCAAAACCAAACTGGTGACCGCCGAAGAAGCGGCGACCATGCTCGACCTGAAACGGGATTACGTTTACGGACGCGGCGTGGCGGTTGACCGTGAAGAGACTCATTTGCGCGATTACTGGCGCATCATTCGCCGCCGGTTGTGGGTTCCCATCAGCGCCCTGATCCTGGTCGTCACCCTGGCCACGATCTACAACCTGCGGTTGCCTTCGATATACGAAGGCGTAACCGAAGTCGAACTCGTGCGCGAAGACCGCGTCGTCAACCTCAAGGATTTGCAGATCAACATGGGCGGCAGCGATGACTCGCAATACATCAACACCCAGTTGAAGATCATGCAAAGCCCGCCAGTCGCCTATCTGGTCACGCGTGCGCTGGATTTGGAACACAACCCGGATTTTTTGCCCGGATTGTCGCGCCCGCTGAACCAACAAACGGCCGACCTGGAAGTGTCGAGCGGTGAATCTGACACGCAAGCCGAAATGCAGCGACTGGAACCATACATCAACACGCTGCTCGGCAATGTCGAAATCAAACCAATTCGCGAAACGCGGTTGATCGAAATTCACTACCGGCACCAGAACAAGGAATTGGCGCGCAAAATCGCCGACACCTGGGCCGACGCGTACATCAAAAACATCTACGAAAGCCGCGCCGAAGCCAACAAAAAAGCCAGCCAGTTTCTGGACAAAAGCATTGCCGGGTACAAGTTGAAACTGCGCGAAGCTGAAGAACGGCTGTTGAATTATCGCCGCAGCAATCAGGTGCTCGATTTTGGCGAAAAGGAAAACACCGTGTCGGAACGGTTGGCCGCACTCAACCAGTTGCTGTTGCAAGCCGAAACCGACCGCAAAAACGCGCAACTAGCCTATGAAATGAGCCGTGGCGTCGCAGACATTTCCACCGTGCCGGAAATTCAGCGCGACCCCATCGCACAAGAGTTGAACAAGAAAATCACCGATTTGCGCCAACAGCGCGAACAATTGCTGGTCGAATTCACGCCGGAATGGCCCGCAGTCAAAAAAGTCACGCAGCAATTGGAACAGCTCGAAGGCGAATTGCGCGCTTCGCATCAGCGCATTCTGACCACCATCGAAAATCAGTACCGCGCCGCCACGCAAAAAGAGGATGGGTTGCGCAAGGCATTCGCCCAACAGCGCGCCGAAACCATGCAGCAAAACGAAGGCGCCATCAGCGCCAAGATGCTGCAACAGGAAGTTGACACCAACCGCGAAATGCTGGCCAATCTGTTAAAAAGCCAGCAGGGCGTTGAAGTTTCGACCGCCGGTTTGTTGAAAGACGCCATCCGCGTGACCAAACACGCCGCGTTACCGCAAGTGCCGGTCGCCCCCAAACGTACCCAGAACATTTTGCTCAGCGCCTTGCTCGCCCTGATCGCAGGCGTAGGCCTGGTGCTCTTCCTCGATTACATCAACAACAAGATTGAATCGGTCGAAGACATTGACCGTTACATGAAATTGCCCGCGCTGGGCGTGATTCCGATGCTGCCCAACACCGGCAAAGCCCGCCGCTTGCTGACCGGCGGCGGCAATGGCGCTGATAACGGCAAAGAACTGGCTCCGGCGCTGGCCAACAACGGCCAGGTGATCCTGACACAAGTCGAAGCCAATTCGTCCATGGCCGAAAGCTATCGCCAGTTGCGCACGGCGCTGTTGCTCTCTTCTGCCGGACACGCGCCGCGCACGTTGCTCATCACCAGCAGCCAGCCCGCCGAGGGCAAAACCACGACCAGTGTGAACACGGCCATTTCGCTGGCGCAAACAGGCGCAGCCGTACTGATCGTAGACGCTGATTTGCGGCGTCCGCGTGTGCACAAAATGTTCGGTTTGAAAAACAACGTCGGCCTGAGCAATTTTCTGGCGGGCGAAGGCGAACTGGCTTCGCTGATTCAGATCGCGATGCCGAATTTGTATGTTTTGCCCGTGGGCCCGTTGCCGCCGAATCCGGCGGAACTGCTCGGCTCGGCGCGCATGAAAACCGTCGTCGAAACGCTCTCATCCAATTTCGATTATGTCGTGATTGATTCGCCGCCGGTGTCTTCGTTTGCCGACAGCTTGATTCTCTCGGCGCTGGTCGAAGGCGTCATCATCGTCGTCAAAGGCGGCGTGACGCCGCGCGAAATGGCGCAACGTACCAAGGCGCATTTGCAATCCGTCGGCGCAAAAATCCTGGGCGTGGTGATCAATCAGATCAAATTGCAACCACACGACTATTACTACTACTCGACCTACTACAGCCGTTATTACTATGGCAACGGCGACAAAGACGGCGACAAAGACAGCGAAGCCACAAGCAAACCCCGGCGGGCTGAGGATTAAGGCTCCGTGGCGGCGACCGGCGCGCCGTGGTTGCCGCGCCTGCACGCAACAACCGCAACCCGTTGGTCACGTTTGTCTGGCCGCTGACAGCGCCGTTCTCTCCCCACGTTTTCCGCCACCGAAGTTGACAACAATTTGACGCTGCCTCGCCACGAGGTTTCCTTTATGGTTTGCACTTGCGGGCCAACGTGTGCCTGCGCGGCAACCTGTTACGCCTATGTGCGGCATCATCGGCATCATCACCAACCAATCCCGTGCAACCATCAGCGAACCGCTGCAACGCGGGTTGCGCGCTTTGGCGCATCGCGGCCCTGACGACCAGGGCGTCGAATTCATCAGCGATGAACGAGACGGTCTGACTGTCGCCTTTGCGCAAAGCCGTCTGGCCATCCTTGACCTGTCGCCTGCCGGACATCAGCCAATGCGCGACGACATCACCGGCAACTGGATTACCTACAACGGCGAAGTATTCAATTTTCGTCAGGCGCGCGAAAAACTCATTCAACGCGGGTTACGCTTTCAATCCGAAAGCGACACCGAAGTTTTGCTCAAAGGTTATGGCTTGCTGGGCGATGCGGCGATCACGGATTGGCGCGGAATGTTCGCCTTTGGGTTCTGGCACGCACGCGCACGACAACTAACGCTGTTACGCGACCGCTTGGGCATCAAGCCGCTCTATTACTTTCACGACGGACAAACGCTGCTCTTCGCGTCGGAATTGCGTGCACTGTTGGCGACAGGCTTGGTGCCGCGCCGCCTGTCAGCCGCCGCGCTGGATAGCTATCTGGCGTTCGGTTCGGTGCAACAACCGCTGACGATCATCGAAAACGTCTATGCCCTGTTGCCCGGCCACAAACTGAATTTCAAAGACGGACAACTCACGACAACGCCGTATTGGGAACTGCGCGCCGACGCCGTGCCCGAACTGGTTAAAGATGCGGCTGCCTTGCGCGCAGAAATCAGCGCGCTGTTGCACGAAGCCGTGCGCTTGCGTCTGGTTGCCGATGTGCCGGTGGGCGTGTTTTTGAGCGGCGGCATTGATTCCAGCGCGATTGTCGCGTTGTTGCGGCGCGCAACCAGGCAGGAAATCAAATCGTTTTCGGTTTGCTTTCGCGAACAGGAATTCAGCGAACAGAGCTACGCTGAAACCGTCGCCCGGCAGTATCAGACACAACACACCAATGTGTTGCTGACCGAAGGTGAAATCCTGGCGCAATTGCCGCACGCGTTGCGCGCCATGGATCAGCCTTCGATTGACGGCATCAACACCTACATCGTTTCGCAAGCGGCTGCCGACGCAGGACTCAAAGTCGCGCTTTCCGGCTTGGGTGGCGACGAAGTGTTTGCCGGCTATCGCGTCTTTCGCACGGTCGCGCGCGACGAACAGTTGCGCGCCGTAGCCGGAGCCGTTCCCTTCGGCGTGCGCAAT
Organism: Acidobacteriota bacterium; assembly: GCA_016789605.1. Taxonomy (GTDB): domain Bacteria; phylum Acidobacteriota; class Blastocatellia; order RBC074; family RBC074; genus RBC074. The sequence continues at coordinate 21,975 of JAEUQO010000105.1, read as the reverse complement.
GCTGCCGCAGCGGCGCTCGGCGCGTTTGCCAGCGGACAACGCGCCAGCAAGCTCAGCGCCCTGTTGCGCAGCGAACAGTTTGACGAACACAGCGTGCGCTTACATCGCCAGCTTTTTTCCCCGGCACAACGACGTGCGCTGCAACACGCCAAGCTGGAACACACAACGGAACAGACAGAACTCGCCGTCTGGACGGAACGTCAGCTTGCGCTTTGCGCCCAGGCCGACCCGATCAATCAGGCGTCGGCGTTGGAATTGGGCGGTTATCTGGGCAACACCTTGTTGCGCGACACCGACGCAATGAGCATGGCACACAGCCTGGAAGTGCGCGTGCCGCTGCTGGATCATCTGCTGGTCGAACGCATGTTGACCATTCCTGGCGCTTTCAAACTGCGCGCCGAGCAACCAAAATGGTTGTTGACCAACGCCGCGCCGGATTTGCCGCGTGAAATCATTGACCGTCCAAAACGCGGTTTCGAGCTTCCCTTCAAGGTGTGGTTGCAAGGCAAGCTGCGCACAGAAGCGGAGGCCGTGTTGCAATCGTCGCGGCTGACATCGCTGTTACACGCCCCGGAAATGCAAACCATCTGGCGCGGATTTCTAGCGGGCAATATTTCCTGGTCGCGCGTCTGGAGTTTTTACGTGCTGGGCCAATGGCTGGAAGTGAATCTTTGAACGCGCAAACACCATTCGCTCTAAAAGCCGTCAATCTGTCAAAGCGCTATACGCTGGGCGCCCTGGCGCCTACGCAACGTACCTTGCGTGATGTCATCACCGCTTCGGCGGCACGCTTGAATCCGTTTGCGCGCAACGGTCGCCAGTCACACGATGCGCCGGATTTGTGGGCGCTCAAAGACGTCAGCTTTACAATCCGCCCCGGCGAAGTCGTCGCCATCATCGGACGCAACGGCGCGGGCAAAAGCACGCTGCTCAAAATTCTTTCGCGCATCACGGAACCGGCTTCCGGCTTTGCCGAAATCCAGGGCCGCGTCGGCAGCCTGCTCGAAGTCGGCACCGGCTTTCATCCCGAACTCAGCGGACGCGAAAACATCTTTCTCAACGGTTCGATCCTGGGCATGGCGCGCCGTGAAATCGAACGCAAGTTCGATGAAATCGTCGCGTTTGCCGAGCTCGAACAATTTGTAGATACGCCGGTCAAACATTACAGCAGCGGCATGTATGTGCGGCTGGCCTTTGCCGTCGCCGCGCACCTGGAACCGGAAATCCTGCTTGTGGACGAGGTGTTGGCCGTCGGCGACGCCGCATTTCAGAAAAAATGTCTGGGCAAAATGAGCGATGTGGCGCAACAGGGCCGCACGATTCTGTTTGTCAGCCACAACACCGCCGCGATGCTGAATCTATGCCAGCGCGGTTTGTTGCTCGAAAAAGGCCGCCTGGTCGGCGATGACGCCATCGAACCGATCATTCAGCGTTATCTGAAAAGCCTGCGCACGGCGACGCCTTGGGATTTGTCCGGCTTCACCGACCGGCGCGGCGCGGGCAACGTGCGCTTCACGCGCGTGCGGTTTGAAGACGGCGCAGGCAATCCGGTGGAACACGGCATCTCTGGCGAACCGCTGGTGGTGCTGCTCGATTATCAAGCCGAACAACATCGTACGCTGCCCAATTGTCGTGCGTCGGTGACCTTCTACGACGGACTGGGACAGGCGCTCTTTAACTGTTCCAGCGAACTGGTCGTGCGCGATCCGATCAACTTGCCGTCATCAGGTACGCTGCGGTGCGTGATTCCGCAGCTGCCCCTGAGTCAAAGCCAATATCTGATCACCCTCTTTTTGCAGGTCAACGGCGAAATCGAAGACTGGATCGAAAACGCCATCGAACTGGAAGTCGAAGACGGCGATTTTTATGGCACCGGTCGGTTGTACCCGCCCGGCTGGCGCGGCAAAGGTGTGCTGGTTCCGCACCAATGGTCTGTCGAAGGCGAGGCGTAACGCGGATTGCGTTCACGCGTTTTCGCCACAGGTATGTACGCTCAATTGACTGAAACGCTGATCAGCGAAACATTCCCGCAAGCGCCGGAGGGCAAGACCGGCTGGCCCTGGCAAGTCACAGCAAAGCCAACACAAGAAAGCAGTGCAACAGAAAGCAGCGCTGCGCTGCCCAAAATCAGCGTCATCACGCCGTCATTCAATCAGGGCGGATTTCTCGAACAGACGATTCGCTCGGTCTTGCTGCAAAACTATCCGCACCTCGAATACATCATCATTGACGGCGGCAGCACGGATGACAGCGTTGCCGTCATTCGCAAATACGAACCGTGGTTGAGTCACTGGGTTAGCGAACCCGACCGTGGCCAAAGCCACGCGCTCAACAAAGGATTTGCGCGGGCGACGGGTGACGTGCTGTGTTGGCTGAACAGCGACGACTATTACCTGCCGGGAACGCTTGCGACGGTGGGGAAACTGCTGGCAAACGGCACAGGTAATTTCGCGCTGGCAGGCCATTGCTTGAAACTTTACGACGATGGACGTCCGCCGGTAACGCTGACAGGAAGTTATGAAACGCGACAACGCCTGTTGGAATTCTGGCGCGGATACCAGATGCATCAACCGGCGATTTTCTGGCGGCGCGAAGTCGGCGAAACAGTTGGCGCACTAGATGAATCGCTGCATCTGATTATGGATTTTGATTATTGGGCGCGCATTTCCCGGCACGTTCCGTTTGTGACTGTGGATCAAGTATTGGCCGCCTGTCATTACCACGCCGCCGCCAAAACCGGCGACGATTACGCCGCCTATCATCGCGACCTGCGCCGCTTTTCTCGCCGGTATTGGGGCTCGCCGCTCACGGAGGAACACTGGCGGTTACAGCTTTCGTGGATGCGACATTTCGCGCTTCGCCCGCTGCGACAGCAGCTCGGAACCTGGCGGCGTCAGATATTCCCCAAGCGAGCGCCCGGCGGAGACGCACAATCGTGACCACGGAACAGGCTTTGGTATCGGTAGTCATTCCGGTCTACAACGCGGCGGGAACAATCCGGCAAACCATCGAAGCCGTGCAACAACAACATTGCCGCGCACACGAAATCATTGTGGTGGATGACGGTTCGACCGACGCCACGGCCAGCGTGTTGCAATCGTTCGGCGCGCAAATTCGCTACGTTCGTCAAAGCAACCAAGGTCCCGCTGCCGCACGCAATTGCGGCGTGCGCGCGGCGACGGGCGAATTCATCGCGTTCACCGACAGCGATTGTCTGCCGCAGCCTGATTGGTTGTGCCAGCTTTTGCGCGGCTTTACCGCTGACCAAATCGCAGGCGTCGGCGGATTGATTCGCCACGCCACGCAGGGGCTAATTGGTGAATACGTAGACGTGGCGGGTTTTCTCAATCCGCGTCCCGGTGCGCACAGCGAAATTCCTTACCTCATCACGGCCAATGCCTGCTTTCGGCGCGCGGCGCTGCTGCAAGCCGGATTGTTTGACGAACGCTTTCGCAAACCGGGCGGAGAAGAACCGGAATTATGCTTGCGGTTAAAAACCCTGGGCTATGAATTTCGCCGCGCGGACGAGGCGCTGGTATTGCACCATCACCGCCAAACCGTCGCCAGTTTGCTGAAAACGCTGGCCAACTATGGCGAAGGCGCATTTGTCTTTGGGCAAATCGCTCCGGCGCAACGTTGGCAACGCCCACGCGCGCGGTTGGCGCGGTTGCTGTTGCGGTTGCCGTTGTTTGCGCAACACGTGCCTGCCTACCGTCGTCAGTTTGGACTTGTCAAAGCGTGTTGTTTTTCGCTGTTGGATGCGTTGCGTGAAATTGCGTTCGTAGCCGGTTATCTGCGAGGGATGCGGCGTGCCGCCTAAAGTCAGCGTCATCATTCCAGCATACAACGCCGCGCCGTACCTCGCTGAAACGCTGGCATCGGTCTTTGCTCAAAGTTACCCCGATTACGAAATTATCGTGGTGGACGACGGTTCGACCGATGACACGTTGGCAGTGCTGGAGCAATTTGCCGACCGCATCACGCTGATTCGCAAACCCAACGGCGGCCCGGCGTCTGCGCGCAATGCCGGTTTGCGACAAGCGCGCGGCGAATTGCTCGCCTTTCTGGATGGCGATGATCTTTGGCTGCCCGATAAACTCGCCGCGCAGGTCGAATTTTGCGAACAACATCCGACCGCCGGGTTGGTTTATGGCGAAGCGTTGATGTTTACGCAGGACGGCGCAGAAAAACGCATTGAGCGCAAAATCGGTTACACCGAAGCGCCGACGTTCTGGCCGACGTTCTGTTTGCTGCTGTATGGCGATTTCATTCCCAATTCGACGGTCGTCATCCGGCGCGCCTGTTTGGAACGGGTCGGCTATCTAAACGAAGACCGCGCGCTGATCGCCGTCGAGGATTACGAATACTGGTTGCGCATTGCCAAATACTTTCCCATCGCCGGATTGCCGCGTCCGCTGGCGTATTACCGCTTGCGGCCCGGCAATTTGATGGGCGCTGGCACAGACATCGAAAAAGGCTTGCGGCTGTCGCTGACCGTGTTGCGTGAAATCGAGCGACAGTTTCCGCATCTGTGGGACGAATGCGGCATCAAGCGCGAAATGCTTTTTGCCAAATTGCACATCCGCGCAGGTTTTGCCTGGAAGCAACAGCGGCAATGGCGCGCGTGTTTGCGGCAATACGGCGCAGCGTTGCGTCACAGCCGTCATTGGCGCGTGTTTCGCTGGTTGGTGGCAGCCAGTATTTTGAAACGCTGGTCGTGAAAATCACCTTTGTGTTGCCAATGTATCTGGCCGTGCCGTCCGGCGGATTCAAGGTTGTTTATGAATACGCCAATCGGTTGCAGGCGCGTGGCCATCAGATCACGGTGGTGCATCCGCGCAACGAAACGCCGCAACGCGGCGCGGCGCAGTTTTTGAAAAGCCGCCTTTGGCCTTACAAGCTGCGGCTGCAACATCGTCCGCTGATTCCCTGGTTTACCGTGCATCCACAAGTGCAATTGAAACTCACGCCGGATTTGCGCGCGCAATTCATCCCGGAAGCCGACGCCATCATCGCCACCGCGCAAGGCACGGCGTTTCCGGTGGCGGAATATGACGCCCGCAAAGGCCGCAAGTTTTATCTGCTGCAATCGTATGAAATCTGGCAAGCGCCGGAAAAGACCGTGCGCGCCAGTTGGCAATTACCGATGACCAAGATTGCCGTTTCTGGTTGGTTGCAAACCATCGCACAGGAATTGGGCGAAGCTCAGCGCACGGTGCACATTCCGTTGGGATTGGACTTTCAGCAATTTCGCATCACGACCCCGATTGCTGACCGAACCCGTCCGCGCGTGGGCATGTTGGCGCATCCGCACACAAACAAGGGGCTGGCCGACGGTTTGAAAGCGCTGCAAATCGCCAAAGAACACTTTCCGACGTTGGAAGCCGTATTGTTTGGCGCATCACCGCGACCGGCAATCGCGCCCGACTGGATCGCCTATGTGCAACAACCGTCGGCGCAAGAATTGACTGCGCTTTACAACGGGTGCTCGATTTTTCTTAGTCCGAGCTGGCTCGAAGGCTGGGGCTTGCCCGCCGCCGAAGCGATGGCTTGCGGCTGCGCGCTTGTTTCAACAGACAATGGCGGCGTGCACGATTTTGCCCAGGCAGAACAAACCGCCTGGCTGACACCAATCCAGCGCCCTGATCTGCTGGGCGAAGCCTTGCAACGATTGCTGGCAGACGATGGTTTGCGCTGTCGCCTGGCAACTGCGGGAAACCAACAGATTCAGCAGTTCACCTGGGAACGCGCGATCGTTGCGCTGGAAAGAGCGCTGGAAGGAGTGCTGGCCAATTAGCATTCGTATGAATCCTGCCGTTTACGTCATCGTGCTGAATTACAACGGGCGGCGCTGGCTCGAAGCCTGTTTCAAATCGTTGTTGGCCACTGATTACGACAATTACAAAGCCTTGCTCGTGGACAACGCATCAACCGATGACAGCGTCGGTTTGGTCGCAACTTCATTTCCGCAAATCGAGATCATTCTGAATGACAGCAACGCCGGATTCTCTGCCGGAAACAATGCGGGCATTCAGCGCGCGCTGGTCACAGGCGCAGATTACGTCGTCTTGCTCAATCCCGACACACGCGTGGAACCGGATTGGTTGCGGCAATTGATCACCGTCGGAGAAGACGCGCCCGAAGTCGGCATTCTGGGCGCCGTGCAACTTACCTATGACGGTGACGAATTCAATAGCTGGACTGAAACAGCACTGCAATCGCACCTGGACGAACTGCGCCATCCGGCAACAGCTCGGCCCTGGATGCCGGTCGAATGGGTCGAAGGCGCTTGTTTCGCCATCAAGCGCCCGGTGTTTGACGCCATCGGATTTTTCGATCCGATCTATTTCGCGTTTTACGAAGAGATTGATTTTTGCCGTCGCGCAGCGTGCGCTGGCTTTCAAACGGCGCTCGTGCCGCGCAGCCGCATCCATCATCAGCGCGGCGGAAGCTGGCAAACCAATGCGCAAATGCGGCGCAAACGTGATTATCAATGCGACCGCAGCCAGTTTATTTATCACCTGACCAACCCACGGCTGACGCTGGGGCAAAACCTGATCGGCTATCTGACGACGCTGGGCACCAAAACCAAAGATTTGGCGCGTCAATTTTCGCTGGCGCGCGCGTGGGATTTGCTGCGCTTGCAATGTGACGTATGGAGCCAAACGTTGCATTGGTTGCGCAAATGGCGACGTGACCGCGCACGCTTGCGCCAACTGCTTTTGATATGACCGCTCCTGACATAACCGTCATCATTCCGACGCGCAACCGTTGCGCCGATTTGCAACGCTGTTTGACGGCGCTGGCGGCGCAGGATTTTCCGCGCGACCGATTCGAAGTCATCATCTGTGACGACGGGTCAAGCGAAAGCCTGACGCCTGCGCTGGAAACCGGCAGGCAATTCCAATTGCAATTGCGGCTGGCGCAACAGTCGCCCAAAGGCCCGGCAGCGGCACGCAATCTGGGCATTCGACACGCGCGCGCCGCCATTGTGGCAATGACAGACAGCGATACCTTGCCCGAACGCACGTGGCTCAGTCGTTTGTATGAAATGTTTCAGCAACACCCGGAGGCCGCTGGCGTCGAAGGCCGCGTTTATGCCAACAACGATGGCGAATTCGATCCGCTGGGCGAAGGCCCCAGCAATCAAACCGGCGGCGTGTATTTGACCTGCAACTGCGCCTATCGGCGCGCGGCGTTATTTGCGGCGGGCGGATTTGACGAAACCTTTCCCTATCCAGCGTACGAAGATACGGAGCTTGCCGCACGCATTTCTCAAGCGGGCAAAATCCTGTGGCAGCCAGAAGCCGTCGTGTTGCATCCGCAACGCCCGCTGACCTGGCGCACCGTACTCAAAAAGCTGCGGCATTGGGAATATGTGATGTTGATGGGATATCGGTATGGCTATCTGGCGTGGCGACAATATCCGGTGAAATATCCGCGCGTGCGCGTGGCGGCGCTTTCGGTGATTGCGTTGCCGCTGGCCAAATTCAAACTCGCCGCGCACTGGTTGGGCCGCAATCCCGTGGCAGCAGCCAAATTGGCGTTTCTCGGCGTGGTCGAAAGCGCAGGCGCGTTGGTGTTGGTCGCGCCCAAATCGCTATTTGGCAAACATCAGCACAAAATTCCCCGTCGCAGTTACCTGGAACCTGACACGCTGCCCGGAGGCACACGGTGACGGCAAACTGGCCGCTGGTGCATGTCATTGTGCTGACCTATCAGATGCGCGACGTGGTGCGGCACTGTTTATCGTCGCTGCGCCAGTTGCGCTATCCCAATTGCCGCATCGTCGTGGTGGACAACGCTTCTGACGACGGCACGGAAGAGATGGTGCGCACAGAATTCCCCGGTTTGGACGTCATCCAAACCGGCGCGAACCTGGGGTATACCGGCGGCAACAATCGCGGCATCGAACATGCGCTGTTGCACGATGCCGCGTATGTCTTGATCCTCAATCCAGACACGGAAATCGCCAATCCGGAGTTTTTGACCGAATTGGTCGCCTATGCCGAAGCGCATCCGACCGTAGGCATCGCTGGCCCACGCGTGTTTTTGCGCGAACGGGATGTCGTGCAAAACACCGTGCTCTATCCGCCGGGATTGTGGCGCAGCATCGTCAATTGGTTTCGTTACCGGCTGTTTCCTGATTCGTTGGTGTATTCGCGCGATCAAGTGGTCGAAGCAGAAACGCTCAACGGCGTTTGCCTGTTGATGCGCACAGCGTGTTTGCGCGAAATCGGCCTCTTTGACGAAAACATTTTTATGTACATCGAAGACGCCGAACTGGATTACCGCGCACAACGGTGTGGCTGGCGTGTGCAATACGTGCCGATTGACAGCGTCATCCATCGGCAAAAACAAAGCGGTTATCACATGACCAGCCTGGTCAGTTTTCTGCTGCGCCGCAATTCGGTGTATTACCTTTGCAAGGTCGGCAAACGTTTGGACGCGGCTGGCTATGCGGCGTTATCGCTGCTGCTGCTGCTGCTGCGTGGCGCAGCCACCTTCAGCCTGGACGGCAGCCGCGAATACCTGCGCTTTTGCCGCCGCCTGGCTGCGGCCTATTGGACGATTCTGCTGGGCCGCAAACTCGATTCGTCTTTCGGACCGCCCTTCTTATGAAAAAGGCATTTTTGATTCTGGCTGTCATCGCAGCGCTGACAGCGCCAGCTCTAGCGCAGTCGGTAACAACCGTCGCCGAACAAATTCGCGCAGAAGCATTGCGCACGTCGAGCGCCGAAAGCGGGCGTCCGTTGCCGCTGGTCGGGCATTGGAATCTGGGCGAAGCCCCCAACGGGTTCAACCCGGAATATCAAATGCGTTTGCTGGAGCAAGGGCATCACCTGTTGCCGTGGTTTCTGCTGCCCAACGCATACGCGCAACCGACCGACCCGCGTTGGCAATCGTATTACGAAGCGGCGATCAAACGCGCGGCGCAATTGAAATTGCCCATCGCGCTGGTAGGCACACAATGGGAAGCGGCGCTGACCTTTAACGACACCTATTTCAAGTTACCGCCCGAACGAAATCCCAATGTCGCGCTGGCCAACGGCGTCATCAAACGCGAAGTCTCGCCTTTCGGGCCGATAGAGTTATGGCACGAGGCCGGCAAGCAATGGGGCAACGGGGCGATGCTGCAAAAGTTGCAGGAATGGTATCCCGATCCGCCGTTGGTTGTGTTCGTCTCGAATCACGAACACGTCAAAATGGAATGGAAGCGCGCAGAAGAAGACTTCCGGTTTGTCGAGCAATTCGGGCGCGGGCGCGACGACGATTTCAAACGGAAGGCAGTCGGCGATGGCTGGATCGTCCGGTATCGCGCGTTGCAACAAGGGTTTCGCGAAGGCTTGCGCAATCCGAAATGGCGCGCACACGCGTTGTTTATCGCCTATGACGCATTTGGCCCATCACATTTTGCGCGTTGGCCGGGCTGGATGGAGCATTCGCTTTACAGCAAAAACCGCGTTGATCCCTGGGCGCTGGCTTGGGACGGAGCTGCGCCGTCGTTTTATTTGTTCAACTGGAGCGGCATCAGCGATTTCACCGTTTTCAGCCCGCAAGTCGAAGCGATGAATTGGGTGTTCATGCTTGATTTGGCGCTGCGCAAAAACCCGAACTACTGGTTTGAGCTTTCGACCTGGGACGGCCACGAACCAACACAGGCCAACGACAAGCGCAAGTTTTTTGCGAACGCGAAGCAAAGCTACACGCCGGAACGATACGCAGGCATGGTGCAATTTGGCATGTGGTTGTTACGTCCGCGTGTCGTGCGCGAATTTCGCGGTTATCAAGACACGGTCGAAAAAATGGAACCGTATTTTTTGCCAGTCGTCGCCGCCGTGGATCGCGTGTATGCCAACGCGGTCTTGCGCGATTTCTGTCGCAAAGGCGTACTCGTTCCCAACCGCAGCCGCGCACATCCGTATCAATCCATCGTGCCGCCGGAATATCAGGCCATAGACCGCTGGTATCGGTTGGACACGTCGCTCGATCCAAAATGGGAATGGGGATTGGCCACGCAACTGGAAGTGTTCGCACTGGCGCTGGTCAAAGGAAAAGCGCCGCAACGGCAGTGGCTGCTTTATGCGCACGCACCGATGGGGGCCAGACGCGAGGTGCAAATTTCGCTGCCTGCCTATCGCGCGGTGACCGTCAACGTCGCGGTCGGCGGATCGTTTTATCTGGTGGATGAAAAGACGCGTCGCGTACAAGCGATAAACTGATCATGCGCGTGTTGCTGCTCAACAATGTCCCTGCGCCGTATTTCACACCGCTCTTTGACCGGCTTGGGCGCACTGCCGACTGGAAGCTGACGGTTTGTTACACCTCGGTCTGGAATCAGGATGTTGGTTGGGCTGAAGCCGCACAGTCGCAAACCGCGTCACACAAAACCATCATCCTCGATCAGCGATGGCCCATGCTCAGACAACGACTAGGCAGTTCGTGGGCGGCGGCATTGGCCTTGCTTGGCGTGTTACGGCAACAGCGACCCGATTACGTGCTTTGTTATGGCTACACGCTGAAGCCACAATTCGTATTGTTGCTGTGGGCGATGTTGACGGCGACGCCGTTTGCGGTGGCGGGCGACGCCAACTATTACACCGATACGGCGCAAGGCTGGAAACGAACGCTCAAGCGCTGGTGGTTGCGTCAGATCACCCGGCGGGCGGCGGCGCTGCCCTTCGTCGGCACAGCCAACCGTCTGTTCTGGGAAAGTTACGACGCACGCCCGGAACAACTGTGCGAAGCGCGCTTTGCCGTGGACAATGACTTTTTTGCGGCGACTTCTGCGGCAGAACATGCCGCTTCACAAACTTTACGCGCAGAATGGAACCTGATCGGCAAAACGGTGTTTCTGTTTGTCGGGCGACTGGTCAAACGCAAAAATGTAGACTTGTTGATCCGGGCCGTGCGCCAAATACCGGATGAGGATTTCGCGCTTGTCATCGCAGGTTCTGGCGAAGAACGCGCCGCCCTGCAAGCGCTGGCCGACAACGAAAAGCGCATCATTTTTGCCGGTCACGTTGCCCCCAACGACTTGCCGCGCTATTACGCCCTGGCGGATGTGCTGGTGTTGCCTGCCGAGCAGGAACCCTGGGGACTGGTCATCAATGAAGCAATGGCTTGCGGGCTGGCCGTCATCGCGCACAAACATTGTGGCGCGGCGGTGGACTTGGTGGCCGGTGACAACGGCGTGTTGCTAAACGAACTTTCGGTGCTGGAACTGGCAACCGCCTTGCAGCAACTTTCCCGTGACCGCGAGCGGCAAAACGCCCGGAAGCGCCGTTCGCGGGAAAAAATTCAAGCCTGGTCGTTAGAGGCGGCGGCACGCGGCCTTGTGCGTGCGATCGAACATTCTGCAACAACGCGTCCGGCTGCGCCGGTTGATTCCGTCTGGCAAAAAGAACGATGAATCCTGCATTTGCCTTACTGTTCATAGTCGGCAGCTTTCTTTACCTGCTGCGCTATCGCTTCCGCGATAACTTTCTGCGCGTTTACGGCCTGTTCTTCCTGATTCTGGTCGTATACGCCACGAACAAAGCCTATTTCGGCATCTCGCCCGAAATGTCAGAAAGCGCGGGCAGCCCGCTGAGTCTGCTGCGGTGGGCGTTGCTCGGTCTGTTTGTCTGGCAAGCCTGGCGCTACAAAATGCCTGACACCTTTCGCCTGGATGTTCCGCTGGCCACACTCTCGGTTTTGCTGCTGAGCGATATGCTGCTTTCAGCGATCTACGCTGAAAGCTTCAGCTATTCGTTTTTGCGGGCAATGAGCTTTGTGCTGCTGGCCTATGCCTTGATGAAAGGCATGACCTATTACTTTTTCAGCAGCGTTAACTGCCTTCGTTACTTTCAGCTCAAATACTATGCCGCCTGGATTTTGTTGTTTCCGGCCATTGTGATGCTGCTTTCAGGCTGGGGCTATGGCATCACGATCATCATGAATCAGTACGCCGGATTTTTTGGCAACCAGAACATGTTCGGCACCTTCTCGGCGCTGATCACGCCCTACGTCATTTTTCACTGGCGCATCGTGGCGCAAAAACGCTGGGAAAAAGTGGCGGACGGCGCGCTGTTGCTGACCATCCTGATCGGGCTGTGGTATTCGAACTCGCGCAACGGCACGATCTCTTGTGTGCTGGCCGTCACGGTTTATTTCTTTATCGTCAATTTGCAAAGCCGCCTGAAAATCATCGCGGCGGCGACCTGCGTCGTGCTGGCGCTGGTCATTTCTCCCACCTTGCAAAGTGATCTGGTCAACTTCGTACGCAAAGGCACGGACAAATCCGTGCAGGTCAAAGACCTGTCTTCGCAGTTAAACGAAGAAGAACGTTTCAAAATGTGGCGCGGCGTGTGGCCGCAATTCTGGAAACAAAAGCTGACCGGGTATGGATTCGCCGCCTCGCACTTGTTGGTGTTCCCTTTCACACGCGACGAAGAAGCAGGCCGCGCCTTGCACAACAGCTATCTGGAGATTTTCGGCGACCTGGGCTTGCCCGGCTTGCTGCTGTTGCTGTTGGTGCTATATCGCGTTGCGGGCAAGGCCTTCAGCTTGTCGCAACAACGCGGCGAATATCTGGAACGAAGCATCAACGCGGTCTTTATTTCTGTCTTCGTGGCCGGATCAAGCAATGCCTTTTTTGAAAGCTGGATGTTTTCGGTCGGCAACCTGACGTCGTTGCTGTACTGGGTGCCCGTGGCAGGCGTCGTCGCGCGTTGGGCCTGGAAACCGGCCAGCGTGCGCGAACCGGTAATCGTCGCGGGCGCATCACCGGAACCGCGTTACGGCAAATGGCAACCGCAACTGGAGCGTAAATGAACAAGCCCCAACCGCTCGCGTCCCGGCTCGCCTGGCTATGTGGCCTGGGCCTGGTGTTGGTGATTCTCTATCAAGGCTTCACGCTAGGACGCGTGCCCGCCTTTCCCACCGATGATGACGGCGCATACGCCGCTGCCGGGTATCAAATCTGGCAAACTGGCAAACCTGGCGTTTCCGGCTACAAACACGTCGCGGGCATGGGCCGCGACATTTATGTGCTCGGCCACATCGGCGCAGCCGTGCAAGGTGTATTTATGCACTTTGTCGGCGTGAATGTTGTAACAGCGCTGTTGCCTTCGTTTGTGGTTGGCATTGGCGTGCTGGTGTTGGTCTTTTTGCTGGGCCGCAATTTGTGGAATGCGCAAACCGGCTTGCTGGCCGCACTGCTTCTCGGTCTGGCCGGTGTATTTTTCAGCGCGGCGCATTCGGCGCGACCGGATTTGCTACTTACGTTCTTTCTGCTGCTGGCAATGTGGCTGGTCGCGCCCGCTTCACCAGAACGCATCACGTGGCGGCTGTTGCTGGCGGGTATTGTGATGAGTCTGGGTGGCGATGTTCACCCCAACGGATTTTTGCTGGCGCCGTTGCCCTGGCTGTTTTGGTTGCTGTTGCATAAACCAACCTGGCGGCAATTCTGGCGGGGAACGTTGCTTTATGCCGTGGGCGGCTTGCTCGGCGTGGTGTGGTGGCTGGCGCGTCATTACTGGCCGCAACCGGAAGATTTCCGTCGCCAAACCGCGCTGCACGGCCTGGCAACGCACGGCGTCAAAATCTTCGAACACGGTTTGCTGGGCGCAATCCAGGCAGAGCTGCAACGATATTTGAACTGGTTTTGGCATGCGCGCGGACATCGTCATTTGCTCGAAGGCCTCTTCGTGCTGGCCAGCGGCGCGCTGTTGCTGTGGAAAGGCAGCCGCGCGGAACGTGCCGTGGTCGGCGTGTGGCTGGGCTTGTTTTTGATTGCCGCCGCGCTGATGAGCAATTCGTTCGGCTGGTATTTGATTTTTGCCTGGCCGCTGTTTGCCTTGTGGCTGGCGCGCGCGGCGTCGCTGGTACAACCGCGCTGGCTGGCGCAAAGCGCGCTTGCGCTGCTGGTGCTGGCTTATGTGGGAAACCTGGCGTTGTGGCAGTGGAAAGCGCAACACGAAGTTTCGTTGCAAGCGCGACTGGCGGAATTGCGTCAACAAGTGCCCGCCGATGCGCCCGTGTTTGCCAGCGCCGGATTGTGGTTTGCCTTTTGGGATCGCGATTTCACCCACGAACCGTACCTTCCCTTTCGCGCGCTGGAGGTGAAATTGCTGCCTGCCACTGGCCCGACAGGTTGGGAAGCCGAACAGCAAAAGCTGGGCTGGCGTTACATCGTCGCTTACGGCAATTTACAACGCGCGCTCGATCCGGAATTTCCCTTGGAACAAATCATTGCCGTTGAACCGTGGCGCAGCCGTGCCGACGAAGTGCGTGACGCGCGCGCATTTTCACTGAAGCGCTGTTCGGTCGTGGCGCGCTGGCCTAACGGAGACGACACCATCACGCTCTTCCAGATAAACGACGCGCCAACGCAAACGGCGGGAACCACGCAATGAGCAAGACAGCCGTCTTGCTGAATGCGCTGGCTTCGACGGCTGGCGGAGGCATCACCTACCTGCGCAATGTGCTGCCGCGGTTGCAGCGCCATACGGCCAGGCATCGTTACGTCGTGCTGGCGCCGCCCGAACACCTAAGCGATTACGCGCCGTTTGCCGGGGCGGAAGTACAAATCGAAACCATCTCTTTGCAGGGTGGTTTGCTGAAACGCCTGTGGTGGGAACAGACGGCATTACGCCACTTCATCCAGGCACGCAAAATTCAGGCGCTCGTTTCGCTCGGCAATTTTGCGCTGTTTGCCTCGCCGGTGCCGCAATTGCTTTTTAATCGCAACGATCTCTATTTTTCGGCGGACTTTGTGCGCGATTTACGCCAACGCAAACAGTACGGTTTGTTGGCAGCTCATCAAGCCAAAAGCTGGCTCGCGCGCCGCTCTATTCGACAAGCAACCTTGAACGTCACGCCGACCACCGCGTTTGCCGAACGCATTCGCACGCAACAAGGGCTGGAAGACATTCAGATTGAAGCGCTGCCGTTTGGCTTTGACGCCGCGCGTTTCAGCGCACGACCTGAGCCGCTGCCGGAAACGCAGTGGGCCAAGCTGGATTTGCGCTCACAGTGTCGCCGAGTGCTCTATGTCAGCCACTACAATTACTTTCGTAACTTTGAAACTCTGTTGCGCGCGTTGCCGCACCTGCGCAACTTGCTGCGCGAACAACGCGGCGAAGACATACAGTTGGTGCTAACGACAGACATACGGCGTGGGGCTATTTATGGCGGCTATGACGCCACCACAGCCGCCGAACTGATCGAACGGCTCGGCGTACAGGATTGCCTCGCGCTGCTGGGCGGTGTGCCGTACGAACAGTTGCATCATTTGTACCGCGTCTGTGACCTGTTTGTTTGCCCGTCGTATTCAGAAAGCTTTGGGCATCCGCTGGTCGAAGCGATGGCAGCGGGGTTGCCAGTCGTTTCGGCGGATTTGCCCGTGCATCGCGAAGTCTGTGCGGATGCCGCCGTGTATTTCGACGTGTTTGACGAACGGGCGCTGGCGCAACAAGCGATGCGCGTGCTGACGGATTCGACATTGCACCAAACCTTGCGCACACGTGGGCTGACACGCAGCCAGCAGTTTTCCTGGGACGCGCACGTCGAACAATTGGAAAGTCTGATCTCTCGTCTGTTGCAAAATCACCATGCTCAGTAAAACGCCGTTGTCAGTCATCATTCCGGTCAAAAACGAAGCGCGCAATCTGGCGGCCTGTCTGGCCAGCGTCGCCTGGGCCGACGAAGTATGGGTGGTGGATTCGCACAGCACGGACCAAACGCCCGAAATCGCGCAACAACACGGCGCGCAAGTCGCACAGTTTTCCTACCACGGCGGATTCCCCAAAAAGAAAAACTGGGCGTTGCAACAGTTGCCGCTGAAACACGAATGGGTGTTGTTGCTCGACGCCGACGAACGCGTGACGCCTGAGCTACAAACAGAAATTCGCGCTGTGCTGGCTCGCCCAGATGCCGCAGACGGCTATTACCTGAACCGTAAGCTGATCTTTCTGGGTCGCTGGATCAAACATTGCGGCTGGTATCCGAGCTGGAATATGCGGCTGTTCAAACACCGGCTGGGACGGTTTGAACGGCTCGACGCCGAAGACGTCGAAAACGCGGGCGATGTCGAAGTGCACGAGCATGTCGTGTTGCAAGGACGCGCCGCTTATTTGCAACACGATCTATTGCACGAAGATTTCAAAAGCGTCTATCACTTCGTCGAACGACACAATCGCTATTCCAACTGGGATGCGCGCGTCTATCACAATCTGGCGCACGGCGTGACCGGCGCACAGAACATCGGCGCGTCGTTTTTTGGCTCTCCGGTCGAACGCAAACGCTTCATCAAACGTTGGTGGGCGCGTCTGCCATTTCGTCCGTTGCTGCGGTTTCTGTGGATGTATGTGATCAAACGCGGGTTTCTCGACGGACGTCCGGGTTTGTTGTTTTGCACGTTGATGACAATGCACGAAGCCGTGATCTCCGCCAAAATCTATGAACAGAAATTGCTGAGCCAATCCGGCAAGACGAATTCCCAGCCGATGACTAGGTCTCAACAATCGGCGATTGATCAGGCAAAAGACGGCGTCGCTTAGCATCGGTTGAAACCGGGCGCAGGACAGACGCTTCGTCAGTTTCGCGTAAAGACAATTTATGTGTGGTATTTGCGGCATTGCCGGAACAACAGAATCGCGCGTCATTGAACACATGACTGCGAGTTTGTGGCATCGCGGACCGGATGACGGCGACGTCGCAGTGTTTCCGGCTCACAATCTGGCGCTGGGACATCGCCGCCTGAGTATTCTCGATCTGTCGCCGCGCGGACGGCAGCCGATGCAAAACGAAGACGGCACGGTTTGGGTGAGTTTCAACGGAGAGATTTATAACTTCCGCGAATTGCGCGCGACGCTTGATCCGGCGCGGCATCGGTTTGCGTCGGAATCAGACACCGAAGTCATCCTGCATCTTTACGAAGAGTTGGGAGCAAAAGCGTTTGCCAAACTCAACGGCATATTTGCCCTCGCGTTGTATGACGCAACGCGCGAACGCCTCTTTTTGGTGCGCGATCACCTGGGCGTCAAACCGCTCTATTACACCGAAGCCAACGGCAAACTGATTTTCGGCTCAGAGATCAAAGCGATTCTGGCTTCTGGCCATTACACACCGGAGCTTGATTGGCAGTCGGCGCACGATTTTTTCTCGTTTCTGTTTGTACCTGCGCCGCAAACAATCTTTCGCGGAGTGCAACAACTGCCGCCGGCACACTGGTTGGAATACGACCTGCGTGCGCGACGCATCGTGCGCCTCGAACGGTACTGGGATGTCGCCCTCTGGGGCAACCATCAGCCGAAAGCCAATGCGCAAGAGTTACGAGAAGAATTGCGCCCCTTGTTTGCCGACGCTGTGCGCCAACAAATGGTCAGTGACGTACCGCTGGGCGCATTCCTGTCAGGCGGCATTGATTCGAATTTGATTGTCGGATTGATGGCGCAACACGCCGCGCAACCGGTCAAAACCTTCACCGTGCTGTTTGATGAACCGGGCATGGATTATTACGACGAGCGCCACGAAGCGCGCCGCGTCGCAGACCGATTCGGCACGGAACATCACGAATTGCCGATTGATCTGTCACAACCGGAAGACATGCTGGACCTGGTCGAATGCTTCGATCAGCCGTTTGGCAACACGACCTTTTTTCTGACGTATCTGTTGTCGCGTTACACCAAACAATCGGTGACCGTGGCGCTTTCAGGCGCGGGCGGTGATGAACTCTTCGGCGGTTATCCGCGTTATCGCGCAGTGCAAGCCATGAAGTATTTGCGGTTGGTTCCCCGTGCGGCAGCCAAGGCAGGACTGGCGGCATTGTCGCGCGTGCAGGATTCGTTTGCCGACCGGCGCTGGCATCGCATTCGCGCGCTGCTCAGCGGCCTGGACCGCGATCCGGCGCGGCAATATCTGAAATGGGTGTATTACCTGGACGAAGAGCGCAAGACACAGTTGCTGCGTTCTCGCGAAAAACAACCTGCGGCGGCGCATCGCGTGTTGCAATCACACCTGGCGCATTTGCCGCGCACGTGGGATGACGGCAATCGCTTTTCCTATCTGGATGTCGAAACCTTCCTGCCCGACAACCTGCTGGAGTATTCAGACAAAACCAGCATGGCCTGGGCGCTGGAATTGCGCGTGCCCTTTCTTGATCCACGCGTCGTCGAGCTGGCGTTTCGCATCCCCTTTCACCTGAAACTGAACCGCGCGGGCAGCAAACAAATCTTGCGGCAAACGTTTGCGGACCTGATCCCGGCAGAAAATTTGCGCGTACCGAAAAAAGGCTTCAACGTACCGTTGGGTCGCTGGATGCGCACCAAACTGGATCGTTATTTCGACGAACGATTGCCGCGCGCATATGTCGAGCGCGAAGGCATTTTCGCTTACGACTATTTACAGCAACTGCGCGAAGAACACCGGCGCGGTCAACGCGACAATGCCTATGAGCTGTTTGCGGTGTTGATCTTTGATACCTGGTATCGCAAATATCTGACGGGCGCGTTGCCCTTTACCGCCGCGGCTGTGCCGCGCGCGACCGCCAGCGCCTGATCCTTCTTATCCGATGAAACAAGTCTTGCAAAATTTCCGCACGGGCGTGCTCAAAGTAGACGACGTGCCCGAAACGATCTGCCAACGCGGCGGTGTGCTGGTGCAAAACGCGGCCTCGCTGATCAGCGCGGGCACCGAAAAAATGGCAATCGAATTCGCGCAAAAATCGCTGGCCGCCAAAGCCAAAGAGCGCCCTGATCTGGTGCGTCAGGTGCTGACCAAATTGCGCCGCGATGGATTGCTGGCCACCATCAACACCGTCAAAGCGCGGCTGGATGCGCCGTTACCGCTGGGGTATAGCTGTGCGGGCGTAGTGCGCGAAGTCGGGCGCGGCGCGGAAGAGTTTCGCGTCGGTGACCGCGTGGCCTGTGCCGGAATGACCTATGCCTCGCACGCCGAAACTGTCTTTGTGCCGAAAAACCTGACGGTGAAAATCCCTGATGGTGTCAGTTTTGACGAAGCAGCGTTTGTCACGTTGGGAGCAATCGCGTTGCAAGGTGTGCGTACGGCTGAAGTCAAACTCGGTGAAAGCGTCGCGGTCATTGGTCTGGGGTTGCTCGGACAACTGAGCGTGCAATTGCTCAAGGCCGCTGGTTGCCGCGTCATCGGCATTGACCTCGACCCGACCAAGATCGCGCTGGCACGAACGCTGGGCGCAGACGCCGCCGTGTTGCGCACTGAAGATGTGCAAGCCGCCATCGCACAATTCACCGACGGATATGGCGCGGATGCAGTGCTTGTGGCGGCGGCGGCAGACACAAACGATCCGATTGAACTGGCGGGCGTCATTGCACGCGACCGGGCGATTGTGGCGATGATCGGCGCGGTCAAAATGGATGTGCCGCGCAAAGCCTATTACGAAAAAGAACTGCAATTGCGTTTGTCGCGTTCATACGGGCCGGGCCGCTACGACAAACAATACGAAGAGCAAGGCGTTGATTACCCCGTCGGTTATGTGCGCTGGACAGAGCGGCGCAACATGCAGGAATTTTTGCGGCTGGTGGCGACGAAAGCCGTGCAACTGGCTCCGCTCATCACACACCGATTTCCCATCGCGCAAGCCGAAACCGCCTATGACATCATCACGGGCAAAAGCCGCGAAAACTTCCTGGGCGTCTTGCTGACTTATGCTGATACGCAAACAGCCGCAACCAAAACCGTCGCGCTGAATGCTGCACGCACAACTGCTGACATTCGCCTGGGTGTCATTGGCGCAGGCAATTTCGCCAAAAGCGTTTTGTTGCCGCGTCTGGCCAAACTTTCCCAGGTCAGCCTGACAGGCATTGCCACCGCAACCGGACGCAACGCCAAGGCAATTGGCGAACAATATGGGTTCGCCCTTTGCACGACAGATTACCGGGAATTGTTACAACGCGAAGACCTCAACACAATTCTGATTGCGACACGACATGACACGCACGCGCGTTTGACCGCTGAGGCCGTGCGCGCAAACAAAACCGTTTTTGTCGAAAAGCCGCTGGCCCTTAGCGAAACAGAGTTGCAAGACGTGGCGGCGGCTGTCACCCAAACCAATGGCCGTGTGCTGGTCGGATTCAATCGTCGCTTTTCTTCCCTGTCTGCGGAATTGAAAGAGTTTTTCCGCAATACGGAATCGCTCGCCGTCACCTATCGCGTCAATGCCGGCGAGATTCCCAAAGAAAGCTGGATCCAACAGGCCGAAGGCGGCGGGCGCGTGTTGGGCGAAGTCTGCCATTTTGTGGATTACCTGCAATTCCTGACCGACGCCGAACCGGTCGAAGTTTTTGCCTATCAAAGCGCCGCCGGAGCCGACACCCTGACCGTCATCCTCAAAATGAGCGACGGTTCGGTCGGCAACATCAACTACCTGGCGCAAGGCGACCGCGCCTTTCCCAAAGAACGCGTCGAAATTTATGGCGGCGGACGCGTCGCCGTGCTCGATGATTTCCGCGCGCTGGAAATGTGGCACGCTGGCAAGCGCAAACAAAGTAAGCGGCTGACGCAAGACAAAGGTTTTGATCAGGAACTGGCGGCTTTCGTCGCTGCCATCCGCCAGGGTAACGAAATGCCCATCGCCTGGCGCAGCTTGCTGCTCACAACCTTGACCACGTTGCGCATCAATGACGCGCTCAGTACCGGTCAGCCGCAAGCCATTCACTGGCCAGACGACGCATCAACCCGTTGAGGATCGGCATGAAACGATTGTTTGCATTGTTGCTGCTCTGTTTGTTTGCCGCGCCTGCCGCATTGGCGGCGGACAAAATCGTCAAGGAAACGCTCATTTCCCAGGGCAGGAAACGCACGTACTATCTGTTTGTCCCCAGCACGCTTGAAGCGGGAAAACCCGCGCCGCTGCTGATCGCCTTGCACGGATCGGGCCGTAACGGATTGTCACAGGTTGAACAATGGAAAGACCTGGCAACGAAACAAGGTCTCATTGTCGTGGGACCGGATGCCAAAGTTGCGCAAACCTGGAACATTCCAGATGATGGACCAGAATTTTTGCGCGAACTGGTCGAAGCTCTCAAAACGCGCTTTTCGATCAATACCCGGCGCGTCTATTTGTTTGGACATTCGGCAGGCGCGGAATTCGCGTTGCAGATGGGCTTGCTCGAATCAGAATATTTTGCCGCCGTCGCGGTGCATGCCGGAGCGTTGCAACCAGAGCTGTATTCGTTCCTTGATTATGTGCAGCGCAAAATCGCCTTTGCCATCTATATCGGCACCAAAGACCAGTATTACTCCCTGCAAATGGTGCGCGACACCAAAGAAGTCTTTGACGATCATGAGTTGCCGGTCGAAGTCGTCGAATTGAAAGGCCACGATCACAACTATTACGCCATCGCGGCCAAACTCAACGAACAGGTTTGGACATTTTTGCGCCCGCACGAACTGCCAGCCGAACCGAAGTTTCAACAGTACAACTTCAAGCAATAGCTGGCGCTGTTGCACGACAGGACTCTTTTTTGAATTTGCTATTGGCGCTCCGCACGCTGCGCTATTTGCGCTGGGAGCAGTTGCTATATCGCCCCTGGCGTCTGGCGCAATTTCGCCTGTATCGCGCCCGGCCATCGCTGACAGCGCGCTGGATTGCCGCTGATGACCATGCGCCGCCAGCTTCGCCGCAAACCCTGGCGGCCTTGCGTACGCTGTTTGAAAACTCGTTTCCGCATCTGACACCACCGCTCAGCCAACTGTCAGAACGAATCACCGACTTGCAAACCAACCGGTTCACGTTTCTGAGCCGAACCTTGACGCTGGCCCCGCTTGACTGGAATCAGCGTTACGAAAGCCATCTGTGGAATTACCAGCTGCACTATTTTCCGTATGCGTTGTGGTGTGCGCGTGCATTCGACGAAGGCGGCGACCATTCAGCAATGCGCCAATGCCAGCGGTTGATCGAAAGCTGGCTGGCACAGGCGCGCATCGGACACAGCGACGGCTGGGATGCCT
>JAEUQO010000089.1 GCA_016789605.1 Acidobacteriota bacterium | reverse complement strand
TTTGAATCCGGGCGGCGGTTGGCCGACGAAATTGTGGTCGCCAACCAATTTCGCCGAAATCGCCGAACGGTTGTGGAACGCTTACGGCATTCGTTCGCTGGTGACTTATGGCCCCGGTGAGGAAGACCTGGCGCGCGAAGTCGTCGCCAATGTGCGCAGTGGCGCGGCCATTATGTTGGACGTGACGTTAAAACAGTTTTTTGCGCTGGCCTCGTGGGCGAAATTGTTTTTGGGCGGCGACACCGGCCCCATGCATTTGGCCGCGGCGGCGCATACGCCGATTGTAGCGTTGTTTGGACCGACTTCGGCACGGCGTAACGGACCGTTTGCGCCGGATGATGTCGTCATCGAACGTTATGATCTGGATTGCCGCACCGATTGTTATCGGCGCAGTTGCAGTCACATTTCGTGTATGAAATTGCCGGTGGAATTGGTCTGGCAGGGCGTTGTGCAGCGGTTGCAAATCGCCGAGCGCAAAGCCCGCAAAACCACCGGCGAGCTGGCTTAGTCGAAAATCCATGAACAGTACCGAACAGCTACAACAACGCGACACGCGCTCGACGATTCAACGAATGCGCGTGCCGCTGGGATTTGTGACGGCGATTTTGTTTGTCGTCTTTTCGCAACCGACCTGGCGCTCGTTGCTGATTGGCGCGCCGCTGGCGTTGGCGGGGGTGGCAATGCGCGCCTGGGCGTCAGGGCATTTGCACAAAAACGCCGAACTGACCGTCAGCGGCCCTTATGCGCACACGCGCAATCCGCTCTATTTCGGCAGCTTTCTGATGGCGGTGGGCAGCGCCATCTGCGGCGGCAGTTGGTGGTTGGGAACCTGGCTGGTGGTGTTTTTTCTGGCGGTCTATTGGCCCGTGATGAAAGCCGAAGCCTTGCACATGCAAACGCTTTTTTCCGAAGCCTATCCGCAATGGGCGGCGGCAGTGCCGCTCTTTTTGCCGCGCTTGAGTCCGTACAAAAACGGGCAGGCGCGTGCCTTTGATTTGCGCCAGTATTGGCATCATCGTGAATATCGTGCGCTGATCGGGCTGACGGTCGTCATCGTCATGTTGACGTTGAAAGCCGCAGGCGTTTTTTGAGCAGTTACTTGAGGCAAGAGCTAGAAAAATGATGAAACGGAATTTCTTCATCTTTTGCGGCACGTTGGTGTTGTGCGTGGGGGGGCTCGGCGGTTCGCTCCGCTTCGCTGCGGCGGCACAGGGCGGCAGCGTGCAAAACGACGTCAAAGCTGCTCCCACGCCGACGCCGAACTATCCGCTTGCGTCGTTGCGGCGCGAGTTCAAAAACGGATTGCCGTTTCCCGCCGGAGAAAAGCTGGAATACGAAGTGCGGTTTTCGCGCTTTCCCATCTACGCCACCGTGGGCGTCATCACGTTTGAATACCTGGGGCCAACAACCGGAGAACAAGCCACCCCGATCAATGGTTTGCCCATCACCTTTCAGCCGGTGGCCAGCGATCCGTTTTTCCGCTTTCGCGCCTCGGCGATTTCCAAAGGCATTCTGGTCGCCATTGCGGGCGTGGATGTCACGGATAAGTTCGACACTCTGGTAGACACGCAGGATTTTTCCACGCGGCTGAGTTTCAAAGAGATCAAGGAAGGCAAAAAACATTTTGCGCAAGCGACGCTGTTTGACCGCGCTCAGGCAGAAGTCCGCTTTACCGCCAAAGACCTGAACCGGTCAGACACACCGCCGCGTGAAGTGACCGTTCCACGGCAGGACGGCATGCTCGATTTGTTGTCGGCGATTTATTTTGTGCGGCTGCAAAAGCTGAAAGAAGGACAGCTTATCCGCTTTCCGGTGGGCTATGACGGCGAGCGCTTTACGTTTGACATCCTTGTCGGCAAACACGAGAAGCTCAAAACCGAATGCGGAAATGTCAAAACCATAAAAATCGAACCGAAACTCTTTGGCCCTGGCCAACTGTTTTCGCGTTCCGGCGAAATGACCATGTGGCTTAGCGATGACAGCAAGCAGGTTCCCTTGCGCGCGGTCGCCAAGACTTCATCCGGCACCGTGACCGCCAAGCTCCTCAATTTCAAAAAGAATTGTCAGTTGATCGATCCGGAAGAGAAGAAAAAGTAGACGGAGACGGAGAGAGGGAAGGACGGAGAGACGGAGGGACGGAGAGAGGGAAGGATGGAGGGACGGAGAGCCGGAGAGACGGAGCGAGGGAAAGGAAGAGGCGCATTTGCTCACGTTCGCTCTATGGTTTGTTCGCCACGTTCCCTCATTCCCTCATTCCCTCATTCGCTCATTCCCTCATTCGCTCATTCCCTCATTCCCTCATTCCCTCATTCGCTCATTCCCTCATTCCCTCTGTCGTCTACTGCGCGCGGCTTTTCAGTTGGTTGATGCGTTCGCGCAGCGCTTGGGTAAAGCAATCAACTTCTTCAGGCGTTGCGCCGCTGGCTTGCAAGCCCGTGCGCAATTGCTCATCGCTGACGCGTCCCAGATATTGCAACAGCCAGCGCACATCACTGACGCGGATTTCGTTTTTGAACGTGTCGGTATGTTGTCCGGCGTAGCCAAATTCGATTACGTCGCCTCGCACGGCTTTGACGAAATCCTTCGTCTGGCTTCTGAAGCCTTTGCAATCCCATTTTTCGCGGCTCAGAAATCCGCCCCATTTGCCCATCGAACCGCCCCAATCCGTGACCAGATAGCGATCTTCGACGCCGCCTTTGACCGGCGTGCGGAAGATGGCCGTGTTGGAACCGCGTTTGACGTCGCGCACATCTTTGTTGTCCCAGTTTGAGGTAAGCATCAGCATCACCTTCAAGCCGTTGAGTTCTTTTGAACCCACAAACGGATTGCTGATCCAGCTCCAGCTTTCTTCGGCGTCGAGTTCCTGCACACCTTTTTCGCGCTGCATTTCAAATCGGGCATCGGTGAAACTTCCGTCCGGTTTGACGAAATCTTTGGCGCGCGTCAGTTTGCCCAGGTTTTCGATTTTGCCGCTGGGAACAAAAAACGCCGGTTCGACGAAATAGCCGACCGCCCAGAGCAGGCGCGTGGCAAACGATTCCGCATTCACTTCCGAACCGAACTTCGCCGTCCAGCGGACGCCGTTGGCATCGGTCACGCGGATTTTGGGATTGGTGCCGGTCAGGCGTTCTTCGACAAAGGTAAAGGGCGCTTTGGGAGCTTTGGCGCGTCCGGCAAGACCGCCGACGAAATCGAGTTTTTCAACTGCGCCCGGATCGCGCCAGAGAAGCGGTTTGCCAGGCGGCAGCGGGGCTTTTTCTTTTTGCTGCGAAGCCGAGGCGGGGGACAACGGCTGCCCAGGCCAGAGCAACATTGCGCTACCGGACAAAAACGCGAAAAGAACCAACAGCAGGTGATGACGTGACAATTTACGCATGAAACGGACTCCTTTGGTCAAACGGCTAATCGAAAGCGGAAACTACGTGCGCAAAACGAGTGCGCCGGGATGATAACAGATTCGTTGCGGCGCTTGAGCGAGAGAAATTTCCAAAACCGCTCAGCTTGAAACTTTAGAGCGAGGCACTTACACTCCCGCCCGTAAGTACGCAACCCATTCCCGCTTTCGATTTTCGTTTCTTCGAGGAATTGACGATGAGTTCATTTCGCACTCGCGCCAACGTCTGTCTGAAGACTGTGTGGCTGGCGCTGTTGGCGTTGGCGATCAGTTCGTGTTCGCAACAGGCGTCGTTGAACGAGACGGCTTATGTCGTGCCGGAACGTTTGAAATTGAAAAATTCCACGGCCCAGGCAGCCCGCGTGATCGGAGAAGTGAAGACCGGCGAACGCGTCACCATCATGTCTCGTTTGAATGCCGAAGACGGCACGCCCTGGGTCAAGATCAGTGCTCCGGGAGTGGAAGACGGTTGGGCTGAAGCGCGCTATTTCGTCAAAGAAGGTATCGTCGAACAAACACGTCAGATCGCCGAGCAGATCAAAGGAGTTCCTGCCCAAGCCATCGGCAAATCCAAAGCGACACTGAAATTGCGGCTGACGCCAGACCGTACGACAGAAGATAACGTGGCGACGTTGTTGCCTTCCGGGACGAATCTGGAAATCGTTGCGCGCGAACGCAAACCGCGTCCTGCATTGCCAGACGCAAAAGCGGGCGGGGCAAAAGACGCCAAAGAGGGCGATGAAAACCCGGCGGTCAAATTCGATGAGTGGTTTCAGGTGCGGCTAAAAGACTATGCCGTTTTGCCGGCGGGGTGGATTTACGGCGGTTCAATCGAAATGGAAATTCCGGCAGAGATCGTTTATTTCGTTTCGACCGGGCGCAAAATTGTCGGCTGGCAAAAACTCGGCACCGTGCACGGCGATGACAGCCGCACGGGGGATCATTATCTGGTTGCTGAGCGCAAGGTTTTTGACGCCGATGAAAGCGTGGATTTTGATCGCGTGAAAGTTTTGGCTTATGACCCCGCCACGCGGAATTACACAACGCCTTTTCGCGAAGATTTGCTCGGCAAGTTTCCCATTTTGTTGCAGATGGACGGGCAGCGCGGCACCTTTCAACTGACGGCGTTAGAGGGCAAAGACAAACAGTCGTACAAAAAAGATTACACCGTCGAAATGCCTGAACGAGGCAAAGTCAAAGTCACGAAACAAGGTGACCCGGCGACCAAGAAAAAGTAACCCAGCAAAAGTAATCGTTCGCTTGCGGCTCTTCCCCACCTAGATCGGTTTTCAATTCGCTTTACGGATTAGCCACAGAGTCACGGAGGCTCAGAGAAAGACTTGGAAACCTCTGTGGCTCTGTGCCTCTGTGGCAAAACCCGTACACCAAAATGAAATCTGATCTAAGAACCCCACTTCCGCACTGAACCGGGCAGGTCTGTCGTTGGCTCTCCGACCCATAAGCGACAGGCAGAAGAATGGTTGAGGGCAACTTAACTTGACCTTCAATATTCTGTGATTTACTCTTCGTCCTACTTCATTCATCAAGTTTCGCACTTGTAATCAAAAGTCAGAGAGCTTCAGCGCTAGGGAGCAATACTAATCACCTGTTTTGTCTGAAGCCACCGCGTCCACGAGCAGACGCAACAACCATCAATCTTCCGGCCTAGGGCTACATCAGCAGGGATGAAATCAAATTAGAGTTTTGCTTGGAAACTTGGGCGTAAGCTGTCTGCTACAGCTGCGTTCGTATTTCGTTCCGGGGACCGCTACTACCCCATTTTTGAGCGAGGGAGAATTTATGTTCAAACCCAGTTTTTATCGTTTCGTGAGTGCACTCACGCTGACGGTGCTGTGTCTGGCGGGCGCAGCATCCAGTGCGTATGCACAGGCGCAAGCCAGTTCCGGTCAGATATCCGGTTCGGTGCGCGATAATCAAGGCGGCGCTGTGGCTGGCGCGACGGTGAAAGTGACCAATACGCAAACCGGATTGGAACGCACAACCACCACGTCCACAGACGGATTTTATCGTTTAGTTTTGTTGCCGCCCGGCACTTATAACTTGTCGGCGCAATCCAGCGGTTTTGCCAAGACCGATGTCAACGGCGTCGTGGTGACCATCGGTCAAGTCACTGACGCCAACATCACGCTCGGCGTCGGTTCAGTTGCCGAAGCCGTGACTGTGACGGCTGAATCCGTGCAAACCACCGTGTCCCAACCTGACGCAGTGGTAAACGAAACAGCGATCAACAATTTGCCGATCAACGGTCGCCGCTTCCAGGATTTCGTGACCTTGACGCCGACCGCGCAGGTCGAACCGTCACGCGGTCAGATTTCGCTGTCGGGACAGCGCGGTATCAACGCCAACGTCAATATTGACGGTGTGGATTACAACCAGCCGTTTTTCGGCGGTATCCGCGGTGGCGAACGTTCGAACAATGCGTTCACCATTCCGCAGGAATCCATCAAAGAGTTTCAGGTGGTGGCCGCTGGTTATTCGGCGGAATTCGGACGTTCGACTGGCGGTTTGGTGACTGCCGTGACGAAATCCGGCACCAACCAATATCACGGATCAGCGTTTTACCTGATTCGCCATCGCGAGCTTTCGCGCACCAACAGCTATTACGATGCATTGTCGGCCAACCTGGGCCGCGAAGTGATCGCCGCGCCAACACAGCAACAGTTCGGTGGTTCGTTCGGCGGACCGATCATCAAAGACAAAGCCTTCTTCTTCGGTTCTTACGAGCAGCAACGCTTCCGCAATCCGCGTCAGGTGTTCTTCGATAACCTGCAGAACTTCACGCCGACGGCAGCCACGCAAGAAGCTTTCGATTTTTACAAGTCCTTGCAGGTTCCTTTCGAGCAAACCAACGACGCGCGCGCCGGTTTGGTGCGTTTCGACTACAACTTCAACGAGAACCACCGCTTCAACGTTCGTTATAGCCAAAGCGACAACAACGCGTTGAATGCGAACGCGACGGGCAATGCGCTGTTCCCGACCACGGTCAGCGCGCTGACTAACAACGGTACGGAAAAAGACCGCACCTATACCATCACCGGTCAGTTGACCGATTACTTCCAGGGCAACCTGGTCAACGAATTGCGCGCCCAATACACGCGCGAAGTTCGCCCGCGTTTGGCCAACGCCGAATCGCCGAACGTGACCAACGGCATTGGCCGTTTCGGCACGGTGAACTTCCTGCCCACGACGCAATTTGACTGGCGCTTCCAGTTGTTCGAAAACCTGACCTGGATTATGGGCAACCATACGGTCAAATTCGGCGCGGAAGTCAATCACACCTACGCTGATCAGACATTTGCGTTTAACCAGTTCGGGACGTTCAACTTCGGCACCAATACGGTGGCGACGTTGCTGGATATCATGTCTTACACGCCGAGCATCACGACCGGTGTGGTCAATCGTTTCGATACCACGCAAGCGACCTACCTGCGCCAGATCGGTAATGGCCGTCTGGACTTGGCAGTGGACGAATTTTCGTTCTTTGCCCAGGACGCCTGGCGCATTCGCCCGAATTTCACTTTGAACTATGGGTTGCGCTGGGAAGGTCAGTTCAATCCTTCGCCTGACACCAGCAACAGCATTGTCACGGACAAAGTCCGTGGTTTCCGCTTCCCGTCGGGACACGTGGTTGATCCCAGCTACATTCCTGATGTGGCGAATCAGTTTGCGCCGCGTGTCGGTATCGCCTGGGATCCGTTCAACAACAGCAAGACGGTTGTGCGTGCGTTCAGCGGTATCTATTACGCTCGTACGCCGATGTTGCTCCTGGCTGGCCCGCTCAATAACTTCCGCAACCCGCCGGGCGACGTCACTCTGACGCTGCCGATTCCGGTTCCGGCCAGCAACCCGAACAACACCGTTTACAAACAGTTGAAGCTGATCGGTGTTGACCTGAACAACTTCACACTCGACAAGCTGCCGATTTTGACCACGCAGCAAGTGCAATCAGTGGTTGCCGCGCTTGGTTTGGCGAACTTCGATCCGTTCACAGGCGTCGGTTTGACGACCTGGGCGAATGATTACAAGAACCCCAAATCTTACCAGTTCGGCGGTGGCGTCGAACGTGAGCTGGGTGGTGGGTTCAGCGTCAGCGTGGATTACAGCCAGGTAAATACCTTCTACCTGCAACGCAACCGTGACTTAAACCTGCCGTTGCCGGTGTTGCGTTCCACGACGGTTGACCCGGCGCAACGTCCGTTCATTGGCGTGCGCAATGGATCAAACCCCTTCCAGGCGCGTCCGATTCCGAGTTTGGGCGCGATTCAAGTGCGCGAATCCACGGGCCGTTCGGTGTACCAATCCATGACCGTCGGCGCCAAGATGCGCCGCAAACGGGTGCAGTTCAGCGCCTTCTATACGCTTTCGCGCAACCTGTCGAACGACGACAACGAACGCGATGCGGGCGGTGTGTTGTTTGAAAACGCCTTCAACCTGGCGCCGGAATTCAATTATTCGCGTCTGGATCGCCGTCACCAATTCGTTGCCAGCCCGGTGGTGTTCCTGCCCGGGGGCTTTGACGTTTCTTCCGCGATCCGTCTGCGTTCGGCTTTGCCGATCGATGCCGGATTCGGGTCGGACGCCAACGGCGATTTGGGCGGCTCTGATCGTCCGTATAGCGCCGCAGGCGTGCCGTTCTTGCGCAACAGCTTCCGCAATTTCGCGACATACGAAATTGACCTGCGCGTGCAAAAAGGCATCAGCCTGGGCGAAGACCGCCGCCTGATTTTCTCGGCGGAATTCTTCAACCTGCCGAACCTGGAAAACCTGCAATTGCCGTTTGGCAACGCGCGCGTGACCAACTATTGCGCTGCGCCGGTGCCTGCGAACTGTGGTTTCAGCGGTCCGACGAACCCCGATTTCCTCAAGAAGAAAGACACCAACGGTGCTTATATCTTGACGAACAATCCGGGCGCGCCGTTCCAACTGCAATTCGGTGCGCGCTTCCAGTTCTAAACTGCACGCCTAAACCGAATCAGAAATAAATCTTCTCTGGCGGGGGTCTTTCGAGGCCCCCGCTTTTTTGTTTCGATGCCTTTTTGCACAAGCACGAGTAAGACTCGCAAGTCTCGGCTCAATAGGCTACACTCTGCCCCGCCTAACACAGCCAAGGTGCGGGACAGTAGGCGCAGCAATGGTTTAGCGACCGGTTCCTTATATAAAGCCGACGGAGGTTGGATGAATCGTCAAGAATTGCGGCAGACGCTTGCGCTGGCAAACGAATTCAAAGAAGGTGATTTGCTTATCGGCGGGACACAGGATGAGCAGGTGCGCACTGACGCGCGCCGTGCCTTGGGTACCGTCCGGTTGAGCGATCTTGCCAAGAATGCCGTCGTCGAAGACGGCTTGACCCAGACGCTGGCGCGCTCCGTGCACAAATTGTTGATGCAAGAGATCGGCTCACTGACTGTGGGCGCGGTCAAACGCATGCTGACGGGCAGCAATGGCGCGATGTGGTGGCAAAGCTATCGCGACGGTTTGACCAGCGAAGCCATCGCCGCGTTGGTCAAAACCATGACCAATGACGAATTGGCGGCCGTTGCCCGTACGATTTTTCCTGCTTTTCCTGGCACTGGCGTTAACGTCGGCAGTGCGCAGCATTTTGGTTCCTGCATTCAAGCCAACAGTCCCACTGACGACGAAGAAGAAGTATTGTTTTCCGTGCTGGAGGGTCTCAGTTACGGATGCGGTGATGTGTTGCTGACTGTGACGCCAGCGCGCGCGGACGAAGACACCGTGACGCGCCTGGCTGCGTTGTTGGGCGGCATCATTTCACGCCTGAAATTGCCGACGCGCTTCAGCGTGCTGGCGAATCTGACGCAACAAGCCGCCGCCGCCAAACAGACCAAGATGGAAGTGGTTTATCAGCCGCTATGCGGCACTGCCAAAGCCTGGCAGGCTGCCAACGGCATCGCCGTGGAGGATTTGCCCGACGCCATCGGCGGTGTGGGCGGGTTGTTTTTTGATTTTGAGCAGGGGCGCGAATTGCTGGGCGGCGCAGCAGAAGAGGCCGACATGGTGACGTTGGCTGCACGTGGATTGGGCGTCGCACGTTATTTGAGCAAACAGGTAGAACAGCGTTATGGACGGCGTCCCTGGTTGCTGGCCAAGGGCATTGCCGGTTGGAGCGGTCCTGCGCTCTGGCGCAGCGGCGAACAATTGGTGCGCGCCTGTCTGGAAAACGTCGTCCTGGCCAAATTGCATGGCATCCCGGTCGGTTTGGATGCCGGAGCCAGTTTCCAGCTTGGCATTGAACCGCAAGTGTTACAGCAATTGACGCCGCAAATCGCGGCGCAAGCTTCGCCCGCATTTTTGCTGGCGGTCGCCGGCAGTGTTGATCCGGCACGTGGTTATCTGACGACTTCGTTCCGTGAACATCCTCGTTTGCGCAAAGCGACTGGCAAGACGATTACCTCGGCGATGCAACAGCGGTTGGGCGAATTGGGCATCGTCAACGCCGATGGCGAAGTCGCGGCTCACGCGTTGGCGACCTCGCAACTATATGCGGCATACGAACAAGCCGGCGGCGATACGCGCAGCCAGGAAACCCTGCAAGCCGACGCCTTGAAAAAACTCAACGATCTGAATCGGCGCGGTTTTGATTTGGGCTATGGGCACGGTGGCAACTTTCAGCCGCCCAAAAGTGTAGAGGCTCGTCTGGATGCCATCTTTGCCCAGGCGCGTCGCGCGCTTTACGCCCGACTGGATGAGGTTTCGCTCAAGGAAGCCGCCCCGCATCATTTGCGTGTGCGCACCCAAGCGCGTGACCGCGAGGCTTTTTTGGCGCAACCGATAACCGGTGCTTTGTTGCAGGAAGACGATGCCGCACGCGTGCAAGCGCTGCTTTCCGCCGGACGCCCGCAAGTGCAACTGGTGTTTTCTGACGGCTGGAATGCCAACGCGCTCAATGAAAATTTGCGTGGATTGTTGCCTGCGCTGCGGGATGAACTGGCACGGCAGGGCTGTGAGTTGAGCGACGTCGAAGTGTTGATCGAAAACGGCGGCGTCGAAGCCGGGTATCACGTCGGCGCGCTGTTGGAAGCAGAGGTTGTTTTGCATCTTTTGGGCGAACGGCCGGGCACTGGCGCGAGCGCCGGATTGGATGCGCTGGCAGCCTATCTCACATACGGATATGACGAACGAGGCGACTCGCGCTGGGGCCAAGCGCTGAATTCCTCGCATACGACGATTATCAGTGGCATTCACCGGCAAGGGCTGCGCACCGAAACTGCAGCCGCAGAAATTGCTCGTTGTGTTGCTTTGATGATTGAAATGCGCAGTTCGGGCAGCGCATTTGAAGAAAAGCTTGGGCAGGAAAGCGCGCCGCTCGTGTAATCTGAGCTGCGGCGCGCAACGCAGTTTCTTTACCGATTTTCCATGACATTCGAATATACGATTGACACTCTGCAGCCAGCGGATTGGGAGCAGGTGTGCGCCATCTATCAGGCCGGGATTGCCACTGGTCAGGCGACATTTGAAACCCAAGCACCGACCTGGGAGCAATGGAACGCTGCACATCTGGACGTTTGCCGCTTTGTCGCGCGCGCGGGAGAACAAGTGCTTGGCTGGGCAGCGCTCAGTCCTGTTTCACGCCGACAGGTTTATGCGGGCGTGGCGGAAGTCAGTGTTTATATCGCCGACTTTGCGCGCGGAAACCGTGTGGGCACGGCGTTGCTCACAGCCTTGGTCGAACAGTCTGAGGCGCATGGTTTCTGGACGCTGCAAGCTTCGATTTTTCCTGAAAATCAGGCCAGCCTGGTGCTGCATCGCAAACACGGATTTCGAGAGTTAGGCCGCCGCGAACGCATTGCGCAGTTGCACGGCGTCTGGCGTGACACGGTCGTCCTTGAACGGCGCAGCCGCTTCATTGGTGCGGATTAGGTTGGCACAGACGGTTTCCTCGATCTTCTCAACACTCCGACATTGCAACCCCGAAAGGAGCAAGAGCCAGTATGTGGAATGAGTTCAAAGAGTTTATCAACAAAGGCAACGTCGTTGATTTAGCCATCGGCGTGATCATCGGCGGCGCGTTCGGCAAAATTGTCACTTCGATCGTGGATGATCTGGTGATGCCTCCCATTGGCAAAGTGCTGGCGGGCATTGATTTCAAAGCGTTGAAACTGGTCATCGGCACGCATGTGGAAGCCGACGGCAAAGTCACGGAAGTTGCCATCAAATATGGCAACTTCATTCAAACGGCGATTGAATTCCTGATCATTGCGTTCGTCATCTTCCTGCTGGTCAAAGCCTATAACCGGATGCGTCAGGCCGCGCCGCCACCGCCGCCGACACCGAGCGAAGCGCTGCTGACCGAAATCCGCGATTTGCTGAAAAAATAAATTCCGATGTCGTTATCCGTGAACCCATCAGGTACTGACTGGCAACCGTTCCGGTCAGCACCGATGGCAACGTCATCTCATCATTAACTCTCTCCTCCTGACATGAAAAAAGAGCTGGGCATCCTCATTCTTCTGGTCGTGCTGTGCGTGATTGTCTCGATCTTCAATCCGCGTTTTTTGACGGCCAATAACCTGCAAAACACCGGACGGCTGGTGGGCGCGTTTGGCATTTTCAGCCTCGGACTGGGGCTGGTCATCATTACGGGCGGCATCGAATTATCAGTCGGTTCGCTGATGGCGCTGTTGGGCGTCCTGCTTTCGATGATGCTGACCGAATGGAACTGGGCTGCGCCGTTGGCGGTCGCCGGTTGCGTAGGGCTGGCGATGGCTTTGTCGTGGGGACATGGCTGGCTGATCACCAAAATGAAGATTCAGCCTTTTATCGTCACCTTGTGCGGATTGTTGGTGTATCGCGGTGTCGCGCGTTTTATTACCAAAGACTCGACCAAAGGATTTGGCAATGCGGCTGGTTTTGAAAGTTTGCGCTATCTGGCCAGCGGAAACCTGTTTGGCGTGCCGATGCCGTTTGTTCTGTTGCTGGTCATCAGCGCCGTGATGTGGGTGTTTTTGCATCGGTCGGTGTATGGCCGTTATCTGTTTGCCACCGGGCGCAACGAAGAAGCCGCGCGTTATTCCGGCATCAACACCAAACGCATCATCACCTTGGCGTATGTGCTGGCCGGAGTGCTGACGGCGATTTCGGGCATCATCATCGCGTTCTATACAAACTCCGTTTCGCCTGCCGCGCACGGTAACTTTTATGAGCTGTATGGCATTGCCGCCGCAGTGTTGGGCGGTTGCAGTTTGCGCGGCGGCGAAGGCTCCGTGGTCGGCATTTTGATCGGCACGGCATTGTTGCAGGTGCTGCGCAATCTGGTGAACTTGCTTGGCATTGATACTTCGCTGGATTTTGCCGTGATGGGCATCGTGATTCTGTTCGGGGTGCTGGCCGATCAATATTTCAGCGCCCGGCGCAACCGCAATCAGTTTGTCGCCTTGCAAGAAGCCGCCGCTTCACAAGCGCAATAACGCAGGGGAATCGCCAATGAAACGAACACTGACGCTCGTACTTGTGTCGCTTGTTGCCGGTATGGCCATTGGCTGGCTGGCGTTGGGACAATCCGCTTCGCTGAAAAAGTGGCAAAAAGGCAAAGGCTGGGGCTGGGTCTGGGGCAAAGACGACGAAGTCGGTTCGCTCAACGAAATGACAGATGCTTCGCGGTTGGCGGCGCTGCGCGTGGCAGATCGCGGCAAAACTTATGATCTGGGCGTCGCTTATGATCGCACGTCCTATAAATGGCCGGGGCACAGTCCGGGCGAAATCATTTCCTTCCGCACACCCGAAGGCGTCAAGCGCCAGCGCGATTTGCCCGCTTTGGTGAACGACAACGCCGACAAACTGGCCTGGCACAGTGCGGCGCTGTTCATCAGCGACAACGTCGGCACACAGATTGACGGTTTGGGACATATCACCACCGACGACGACAATCACTGGTACAACGGATTCAAGGAAAGCGACTGGGGCGGTAATTGGGGCGTTCGCAAAGCTGACGCCACGACCATTCCGCCGATTGTTGCGCGCGGCGTGTTGATTGACGTCGCCGGTGGGCAAGGCGTTGACGCCTTGCCCAGCCATTACGTGATTACGACCGGCGATCTGCAACAAACGCTTGCCAAACAAAACACGCAACTCAAACCCGGCGATGTCGTGCTGATTCGCACAGGCACGTTGCGCTATTGGGGCGAAGCGGGCAGCGATCACGCCAAACTGGCGGCGCACGATTCGGCGGGCATCAATCTGGAAGCGGCCAAATGGCTGGTGCAGGAACAGGGCGCGCTGATGATCGGCAGCGACACCAGCGGATTGGAATACGGCCCCACGGAAAAAGACGCTGCCGCCTACCGCGAAAAATACCGCTCATTCAATCCTGTACATCGCTTTTTGTTGGTTGAACAAGGCGTTCACATCGGCGAATTCCATTACCTGGAAGACCTCGCGCGCGAACGCGTTTACGAATTTTGCTACTTTGCTGCTACCAACAAGATCAAAGGCACGGCGGCAGGCTTTACCTTGCGTCCCATCGCGATTCGCTAACCCGGCAAAGATGTTGCTGACGGCTGAGAACCTGACCAAATCCTATGGTGGCGTGCAGGCGCTCAAAGGCGCTTCGCTGGAATTGCGCGCGGGCGAAGTTCACGCCTTGATTGGTGAAAACGGCGCAGGCAAATCCACGCTGATCAAAATCATTACCGGAGCCGTGACGCCTGACGGCGGCGAATTGCGGCTGAACGGCGAATTGATCGCAGAGAATTCACCGCCGCGCGCCAAGGCGTTGGGGATCGCCGCGATTTATCAACAACCCGCGTTGTTTGCGACGCTGACCGTGGCAGAAAACATCGCCTTGGGGTTGGAAGCGCAGGGGTTATGGCGGCGGGTGGATTGGCGCGCACGGCAACGCCGTGCGGCGGATTTGCTGGCGCAAGTCGGTGCGCGCATTGACGCTCAGGCGCTCGCGGGCGAATTGAGCATGCCGCAGCAACAGTTGGTCGAAATCGCGCGCGCCATCGGAGCCGAGGCCAAAGTTCTGATCATGGACGAACCGACGGCGTCGCTTTCGGCGGAAGACACCGAGCATCTGTATGACGTGATCAACCGTTTGCGCGCGCGTGGCGTCGGCATCATCTATATCTCGCACCGGCTGGAAGAATTGCCGATCATCGCCGACCGCGTGACGGTGTTGCGCGATGGTTGCACCATCGAAACGCACCCAATGGCCGAAGTCTCGCGGCAGGATTTGATTCGCTTGATGGTGGGGCGCGAATTGTCCGCCGTCTTTCCCAAACGCGAAGTCGCGCGTGGTGAAGTCTTGCTGGAATTGCAGGCGCTGGGCTGCCGCGCTTCCGGCGTCAAAAACGTCAATCTGCAATTGCGCGCAGGGGAAATCGTCGGTTTGGCTGGTTTGGTCGGGGCTGGCCGCACAGAATTGGCGCGCACGATTTTTGGCCTGACGCCTGCTGATGAAGGCGCGATTTTGTTGCGCGGAAAACGCATAACGATTTCTTCTCCCGCCGCTGCCATCGCGCACGGCATCGCTTACGTTCCTGAAGACCGCCGTCGTCACGGCGTCGTGCTGGATTTGCCGATCAGCGAAAACATCACGCTGGCTTCGTTGCCGCACTTTACCCAACTCGGCGCGCTGGATTTTGCCCGCGAACGAACGACGGCTGCGGCTTGTGTCGCGCAATTTGCCATCAAAACGCCTGCGTTGTTTGCGCCTGCGGCGACGCTTTCGGGCGGCAATCAGCAAAAAGTCGCGCTCAGCCGTTGGCTGACGGCGAAACCTTCGGTGTTGATTCTGGATGAACCGACGCAAGGCATTGACGTCGGCGCGAAATCAGAAATTCACGCGTTGATGTGCGATCTGGCAGAACAGGGCATGGCGATTTTGATGATTTCGTCCGAATTGCCCGAAGTGCTGGGGATGAGTGATCGCGTGGCGGTGATGCAGCACGGTTCGTTGGCCGGTGTGCTGGAACGCGCAGAAGCCACGCCGCAAGCGGTGTTGTTGCTGGCGCTGGGAAATGCCGCCCCTGCGGAACCGCGAGACCGGCAGAAAAACCAAGGGCAAAAAAGCTGATCGCAGAACACTTTTCGTGGCGCATCATCAGACAGGAAAATCTGGGAAAGGGAAATCAGAATTTCTATCTTCCTTTGCCGGGTTTTCCTGTCTGATAACTTCAAGCGCGAGGTTAACTTTTCTCTGGCGTTGCAAATGCCGAACGCAACATCGTTAGCGCCGTATAGGTGACTGCGATTACCACCAGCCAGCGCACATATTCCAACGGCAGCGACTTGACGATAAACGCTGCGATCAACACCGCCGGAACTCCGCCCAAAGCCAACCCCAGCGCCGCGCGCACGTTGTAGCTTCCTTTGCGAATGAAGCGCGCGCCGGCAATCGGCATCAAAAACGCGCACGAACCCATCATGATCGGAAAGCTTGTCGCGGGTGACATTCCAACCAGGCTGACCAGAATCATGCACGGGGCATACAAGCCAATCCCCAGCGACATCAACGCGCCGAGTACGAAATTGCCTGCCAGCGCTAATCCCAAGGTGACGCCGCGCAAGCCCAAGGCCGTGCCTCCGACGGGCAGAAGTTTGTATTGCGAAGCCAGCATCAACGTGGCCGCAATCAGCAATGCCAGACCCATGCCGATTTGAATGTTGCGCCGCGGCCAACCGGCGACGACGCCTGCGCCCAGCCAGGCGCCACAAATCGCCGCGACAATCATCAGAATCAACGTCAGCGGATCCACTTCGATGATGGTGGTGTAAATGAACGCTTGTGTGATGGTGGGCAGGGTGTGCCCGACATTGAGCGTGCCCGGAATCTTTTCATCCGCGACCAGGCGTTTGAGTTTGAAGATGGTCGTCGTGGGCGCAAACGAGCCAATGCCCAAGGTGTCAAAAAAGTTCGTCACAAAGCCGATGGCGCTTTGCAACCAGGAGGGGATGCGCGATTCGCTGCCAGGTTGTTGTTTGAGAGCGCCCCACCACGAGTAGAGAAAGTAGACGGTGAAGCACGCCAGGGCAAAGAGCAGCCAGAAGAGGACTTGAGGCATAAGGCACGGTTCCTTGTTTTATTGGAGTCGAGGTCGGGTGAAGAAAAACGTGTTGTTACCGCTGGGTTGGAAACGGTGGAGCAGGCCGAGGTCGCGCGTTTCTCGACCTGCTCCGATGCGCTTATTTCGCGAGAACCTGGTTCACCGCGTTGGTGCGGTTTTGTCCGATTTCGGTCGCAATGCGAGCGATCATCATGCGCTCTTCGTCAGAGATTTTGCGCAAGCCCAGAAATCCGCCAGAGACTTCAGCGACGTGCGTGCAAAATTCGACCAGGCTCTGACGGCTGTTGGCGCGATGATGTTCGGGCAGGGCTTCAATCATCACGCGTACGGCGCGCAGCGTATTTTCAAAAAACTCCGCTGACGGTTCTTTGGCCAGCCATTGCGTCAGTTGTTCATACGCGGCGGTATCAGGTGTGATGCCACGCGCAGCGGCGATTTCCAGAATCATGCTGCGTTCATCGTCAGAAACGCCGCCTTCCGCCCAGGCCACTTGCACCAGCGGAACCAGATACAACAAACGCACGGTGGCCGCGTTGTAACCAAGTTCCTGTAACGCTTCGAGCACTTCCTGATCAGCGACGCCTGTGGCTTCGGCCATTTGCTGGCGGTCGGTTTCGCGCGCCACCCGTTCGCGCATTTTTTCGATCAGTTCTTGTTCCTGTTTGCGGAAGTACTCGTCTTCGAGCGCATGTTCGCGTTCCGCAAAGATGTTTTTGTCAGACATGTCGTCTCCTTTTGGCAACCCGCTAGGGGGAAATATGAATTATGTCGGGCGGAATTGTCGCACAAGTGAGAATTTTCGGCGAGACGCTGCTTGTTGTTCAGACAGATATTGCCGCGTTGCGTTGGGCGGCTTATCTTGTCTGGCATGACCACTTACCCGCTGAAGATTTGGAGCAATGTGAAATATTTGCCCGTTGCGCGCGAATTGCTGCGCGCCGTCGCGGCAGAACATACCGTGATTTTTTCGCAGGGGCCGGGCGACGCCGAAGCCAATGCGCAATTGGTTTCAGCAGACATCGCGTTTGGGCAACCGCCGACCGAACCCGTGCGGCAATCAGCTACGTTGCGTTGGGTGCAACTCGACAGCGCAGGCTATGACCGGTTTGATACCCCCGCCGCGCGCGCCGATTTGCAAGCGCACGGCACCGTCGTGACCAATAGTTCCAGCGTTTATGACGAACCGTGCGCACAGCACGCGTTGGCATTGTTGCTGGCCCACGCGCGCAAATTGCCGGCTTCGTTCGCCAACCAAGCCACGACGCATGGTTGGCCGATGCTGCCCATTCGCGCCGAATCGGCGTTGCTATGCGAACAGACTGTGTTGCTGCTCGGGTTTGGCGCGATTGCGCGGCGGCTGGCGGAATTGCTTGCGCCGTTGCGCATGAAGGTCGTCGCCGTGCGTCGTCACAAAACCGGCGCGGAGCCAATTCCCATCATCAGCGAAGCGGAACTGGCTGATTACCTGCCGCAAGCGGATCACGTGATCAATATTTTGCCAGCCAGTCCCGACACGCAACATTACGTGAATGCGGTGCGACTGGCGGCGATGAAACCCGGCGCGGCGTTTTACAACATCGGACGCGGCGTGACGGTGGATCAGGACGCGTTGCTTGACGCTTTGCAGTCCGGACATCTGGCCGCCGCCTATCTGGACGTGACCGACCCTGAACCGTTGCCGCCGGATCATCCGCTGTGGACTGCGCCCAATTGCGTTATCACGCCGCACACTGCGGGCGGACACATTGGCGAATTTCCGCGCCTGGTGCGGTTGTTTTTGGAAAACCTTCGGCGCTTCACGGCAGGGGAAGAATTGTTAGGCCGAGTTGTGTGAGGAAATCGTGCGCGAATTGAACACAGACATTTTGATCGTTGGTGGCGGCGTCGGTGGTTGCGCCGCAGCCTTGGCGGCGGCTGAAGCGGGCTGCCGGGTGATTTTGACTGAAGAAACCGATTGGCTGGGCGGGCAATTAACGACGCAGGCGGTGCCGCCAGACGAACACGGTTGGATCGAGCGTTTTGGCTGTACGGCAACGTATCGGCGGTTTCGCGAAGGCGTGCGCGCCTTTTACCGGCGCAATTATCCGCTGACGGATGCGGCGCGCAATGGGCAATTTCTCAATCCTGGCAATGGTTGGGTTTCGCCGCTTTGCCACGAACCGCGCGTGGCTTTGGCTGTGCTCGAAGAAATGCTTGCGCCCTTGGTCAGCAACGAACGGCTGACGATCTTGCGCGCATGCAAACCCATCGCAGCGCACACAGACGGCGATGTTGTGCGCGCGGTCACCGTGCGCGATTTGCGCAGCGGCGACGAACTGACGATTTCTGCCCGCTATGTGCTCGACGCAACAGAACTGGGCGATTTGTTGCCGTTGACCGGCACGGAATTCGTCACCGGGTTTGAATCCCAATCGCAAACCGGCGAACCGAGCGCGCCCAGCGAAGCCCAACCCGACAACGTTCAGGCATTTTCGGTTTGTTTTGCCTTGTCCTATCACGAAGGCGAAACACATCTGATCGAACGGCCCGCGCGGTACGATTTCTGGCGTGCGTTTGTGCCTGCGTTGGAACCGGCGTGGCCGGGGCCGTTGCTTTCGTGGACGATTACACATCCACGATTGATGACGCCGTTGCACTATCACTTCTATCCGCATCAGGAATCGGGCAAAGCGTTTACCGGGTTGTGGTCATATCGCCGCATTCTGGATCGCAACCAATTCACGCCGGGCTTTTTCGCCAGCGATATTTGTTTGGTCAACTGGCCGCAGACGGATTATCTGTTGGGCGATTTGTGCCAGGACACGGACGAAGACCGCGCGCGTCATCTGGCCGAAGCTCGTCAACAAAGTTTGTCGCTGGTGTATTGGCTGCAAACCGAAGCGCCGCGACCGGATGGTGGCGTTGGTTGGCCGGGGTTGCGTTTGCGTGGTGACATCACGGGCGGCGCTGACGGATTGGCAAAGGCGGCTTACATTCGCGAATCGCGCCGCATTCAGGCGGAATTTACCATCGTGGAACAACACGTGGCCGAAGCTTTGCGACCGGGCGAGGTTTACGCCGAAGCTTATGCCGATTCGATTG
Organism: Acidobacteriota bacterium; assembly: GCA_016789605.1. Lineage (GTDB taxonomy): Bacteria > Acidobacteriota > Blastocatellia > RBC074 > RBC074 > RBC074. The sequence goes on along the minus strand of JAEUQO010000089.1, from coordinate 6,477 downwards.
GCGTCGGCTATTACCGCATTGACCTGCATCCTTCGACGGGCGGCAACAATTACATTGACGTCGGTTCGTTGCCGTTTCAGATTCCGCTGGGGGCGTTGCTTCCCGTGCGCGTCGAAAACCTGTTGCCCGCGTGCAAAAACATCGGCACCACACATATCACCAACGGCTGTTACCGGTTGCATCCGGTGGAATGGAACATCGGCGAAGCCGCAGGCGCGCTGGCGGCCTTTTGCCTGGCGCAAAACACCAGCCCGCGCCAGGTGCGCAAACAGCATTTGGCGGATTTCCAACGCCTTTTGCAGGCGCGCGGCGTCGAGCTGGCCTGGCCGTCAGGTCTGGTGCTGGCCGAAGGCGATCCGCACATTCACGCGCATTGATGCTGTCGCTATTGCCTAACACAAAGACGAAGTGGGATGATCACACCGTCACGCAATCTGAATTTCCCCAATCCTTTCGAATCGAACGGCAATGAGCAAGTTGAAACACTTACGGCTGGCTGCGCCGCGTGCGGCAGCAGCGCAATCATTGTGGCTGCGTTTGGCTTATGCAGCCTGGCTCACCTTGAGCGTCTGCGGATTTGGCGCGTGCAATGGTGGTGCGACAGAGCAAACAGCTTCGCACGCTGATCACCACGGCGGAGGAACGCAACCTGCGGCTGTGGCGCAAACCATTGCCCCCGCAGTCAATCAAGCCGCTGCGCCCGGAACTGCGCCCGCTGGCATGGTTTGGGTTCCCGGCGGAACCTTTTATATGGGCTGTGACGATTGCGATATGCCTGATGCTGCGCCGGTGCATCCGGTGACGGTGGATGGATTCTGGATGGACGTCACGCCCGTGACCAATGCCGAGTTCGCCAAATTCGTCAAAGCGACCGGTTATCAAACCATCGCCGAGCGCAAACCCGATCCCAAGGATTTTCCTGGCGTTCCCGAAGACAAACTGGTGGCTGGTTGCGCGGTGTTTTCACCGCCGAATCAGGAAATTCCGCTCGACAATCCGTATGCGTGGTGGCGCTATGTGCCGGGCGCAAACTGGCAACATCCGGAAGGGCCGGGCAGCACGTTGAAAGGTTTGGCTGATCATCCGGTCGTACACATCGCCTGGGACGACGCCGTGGCATATGCGAAATGGGCGGGCAAGCGGTTACCGACCGAAGCCGAGTTTGAATTTGCCGCGCGCGGCGGTTTGGATCGCAAACGTTATGCGTGGGGCGATGAATTGAAGCCCGGCGGCAAATGGGCGTCGAATATTTTTCAAGGCCGGTTTCCGCACCAGAACACGGCGGACGATGGATATTTGCGCACCTCGCCGGTCAAGGCGTTTCCCGCAAACAACTTTGGGCTTTACGACATGGCGGGCAACGTCTGGCAATGGTGCGCTGATTGGTACCGCCCGGATTATTTCGAGAAACTGGCCGGACAAGGCGTCGCCAAAAATCCGACCGGCCCGGACGACAGTTTTGACCCGCAAGAACCTGGCATACCCAAACGCGTGCAAAAAAGCGGTTCGTTTTTGTGCAGCGATCACTATTGCGTGCGCTATCTAGTCGGCAGCCGGGGCAAAGGCGCAGTTGACAGCGGCAGCTCAAACGTGGGCTTTCGCTGTGTCAAATCAACTTCCTGACCGGCTCAACATTGACATCAACCGGGAATTGAATTCGTTACGAATCAGCCTTCGGTCACAAGGTGTTAGCGCGACTGGCGTCTGATGACGTACTTCTTACTTTCAACAGCTCACGGAGGAATACGTGAAAGGCAACTTCATCACATCACTGGCACTCGGCGCGCTCTTGCTGGGTTTGGGGGCGTGCGGCGGAAAGGGGACTGCGGAATTGAGCAATGCAGAATCGAAACCGGCGGCGGAAGCAGCCAAAGCCGGCATCAAAAAAGACGCGTTTGGCAAAACCGGCGATGGCGAAGCCGTTGATATTTACACGCTGACCAACGCCAACGGCATGGAAGCGCGCATCACCAATTACGGCGGCATCGTCGTATCACTCAAAACGCCGGATCGCAACGGCAAACTGGATGACGTTGTGCTCGGTTGCGACACGCTCGATGAATATCTGAAAGGGCATCCGTTTTTTGGCGCGATTGCCGGTCGCTATGGCAATCGCATCGGCAAAGCCAAATTCAAACTCAATGGCGCGGAATACAAGCTGGCGGTCAACAACGGCGAAAACTCGTTGCACGGCGGTCGCAAAGGCTTTGACAAATATGTCTGGCAAGCGCGCGAAGTCCCCGCCAAAGAGGGTGTCGCACTGGAACTGAAACACTCCAGCCCGGACGGGGACGAAGGTTATCCCGGCAAGTTGGAGGTGACCGTGGTTTACACGCTGACCAATGACAATGCGCTGCGCATTGATTACGACGCGACCACAGACAAAGACACGGTGGTCAATCTGACCAATCACTCCTATTTCAATCTGGCCGGGCAGGGCAGCGGCGATATCCTGAATCATCAGGTACAGATCAACGCCGACCGCTTCACGCCGGTTGATGCCGGGATGATTCCGACCGGTGATTTGCGTTCGGTCAAAGGCACGCCCTTTGATTTCACGACGCCGACCGCGATTGGCGCGCGCGTCGAAGCCGATGACGAACAACTGAAATTCGGCAAAGGCTACGATCACAACTTCGTGTTGAATGGCGAAGCAGGCACGCTGCGCCCGGCAGTCAAAGTTACCGAACCGACCACGGGCCGCGTGATGGAAGTGCTGACGACCGAACCGGGCGTGCAGTTTTATATCGGCAACTATCTGGCTGAACGTCCGGGCAAAAACGGCAAAACCTACAACCGCCGTTACGGCTTCTGTTTCGAGACGCAGCATTTTCCTGATTCGCCGAACAAGCCGAACTTCCCTTCGACCGTGTTGAAAAAAGACGGGCGCTATCAGACGACGACCGTTTACAAGTTTTCAGCCCAAAAATAGATCGGTTTTCAATTCGCTTTACGGATTCGCCACAGAGCCACGGAGGCTCAGAGAAATGCTTAGAAATCTCTGTGGCTCTGTGCCTCTGTGGCAATCCCCGTACGCCAAAATGAAATCTGATCTAGATCACCTCAGGAGACATATTGATGCAACGAATGATGAATCGCGGTTTGCTTTTGCTTTTGGTCGCGTGTTTTTCGCTCGCCTTTGTTTCTTGCAGCGGCGGCAGCGGTGGCAGCGGCAGCGGCGCGAAAAAAGTGCGGTTGGCCTTTGTCACCAACAACGCGTCGGATTTTTGGACGATCGCACGCAAAGGAACGGAAAAAGCCGCCGCCGAATTGCCCAACGCCGAAATCGAATTCAAGATCAATCCGGATGGCACGGCGGCAGAACAACAGCGCGTTGTGGATGATTTGCTGGCCAAAGGTGTTGACGGCATGGCGATCAGTCCGGTGGACCCGAAAAACCAGGAGCAGATGATCAACAACGCCGCTAAACAGGCGCTCGTGTTCACGCAGGACAGCGATGCCACGACCAGCCAGCGCGCTTGTTACATCGGCACCGACAACGAAGCCGCTGGCAAACAAGCTGGCGAACTGGTTAAGGAAGCCTTGCCCCAAGGCGGCAACATCATGGTGTTTGTCGGGTTGCTCGACGCACAGAACGCGCAAGAACGTTATCGCGGGCTGCAAAAGGCGCTCGAAGGCACAAACATCAAGATTCTGGATGTGCGCACGGACAACACCGACCGCGTACGCGCCAAATCAAATGCGGCCGACACGCTGGTCAAATATCCCGACATCGCCGCGATGGTTGGTTTGTGGTCATACAACGGCCCGGCCATCTTGAGCGCGCTGAAAGACGCGGGCAAAACCGGCAAAGTCAAAATCATCGCGTTTGACGAAGAAGACGACACGCTGGCGGGCATCAAGGAAGGCGCAATTTTTGCCACCGTCGTGCAACAACCGTTCGAGTTTGGTTATCAATCCATGATGTTGCTGTCCAAAGTTCTGGGCGGTGACAAATCGGCGCTTCCAGCGAGCAAGCAAATCTTTGTGCCAACGCTGGCGATCAAACAGGCGGATGTCGAAGCCTTCACGGCCAAAATCAACAAGCTGCGCGGACGTGGTTGATCCGTTGCCTGAATCGGTTTTCACTTGATTGTACGGATTGGCCACAGCATCGCGGAAGCTCAGAGAAATGCCTGCGGGCTCTCTGTTGCTGTGGCAAACCCCGTCCACCAGAGTGAAATTTGACCTTGTAGGGGAGTGCGGTGCGCTACGCCGCACTCCCGACTATCGCTACCAATTTCTCTGACGGGTGGATCTGATGCGGGTTACAAACTCACGCGTGAAATTCTTGCTGTTGGTTGTCTTGCTGGGAGCTGGCAGCATCGCTCATTTCCTGCCAGAAGGCGCTGCGGCACAGGATGAAAAGCCGGACGCCGCCAAGCTGGAGTTTTTTGAAGCGCGAGTGCGTCCGGTGTTGGTGACCAACTGTTATGACTGTCACACCGACAGCGCCAAAGGTGGTTTGCGGCTGGATTCGCGCGCGGCATTGCTGAAAGGCGGCCAGCGCGGCCCGGCGCTTGTGCCCGGCAATCCCGCCGAGAGTTTGTTGATCAAAGCCATCGCGCACACGCACGAAACTTTGCGCATGCCAAAAGGCGCAGCGCAATTGCAACCGGCGGAAATCGCCGCGTTGACCCAGTGGGTAAAAGACGGCGCGATCTGGCCTGCGGCGTCAAACGTCGCCAAAAACGATTACCTGATCAAACCTGAACACAAAGCGTTCTGGTCGTTTCAGCCTGTTCACCATCCCGCAACCCCAACCGTCAACGGCAAAACCAACAACGCCGTTGATGCCTTTCTGCTTGCTAAACTCGAAGCGCATAATTTGACGTTTAATGCGTCAGCCGACAAACGCACACTGATTCGCCGTGCGACGTATGACCTGACGGGCCTGCCGCCGACGCCAGAAGAATACGAGGCGTTTTATCAAGACAAATCGCCGGATGCGTTTGCGAAAGTCATAGATCGGTTGCTTGCTTCGCCGGCGTATGGCGAACGCTGGGGCCGACATTGGTTGGACGTGGCGCGCTATTCCGACACCGTCGGCATGGTAGACGCCGGGCGCAATTTGCAAGGCTGGTTTCCCTATGCCTACACGTACCGCGATTGGGTGATTCGCGCTTTTAACGAAGACCTGCCGTATGACCAATTCATCGTGCAACAACTCGCGGCAGACAAATTGCCAAATAACGATCCGCGCAATCTGGCGGCGCTGGGATTTGTGACCCTCAGCCGCAGCGGTCTGGGCGTTAATTTGCACGAGAAAATTGACGACAAAATTGATGTCGTCACGCGCGGATTGTTAGGCCTGACGGTCAGTTGTGCGCGCTGCCACAATCACAAATTTGACCCGATTCCGACCAAAGATTATTACTCGCTCTATACGATCTTCAATAATTCGCGCGAACCGAAAGCGCTGCCGCTGCTCGATCCCAAAGCCGATTTGACGAAATGGGACGAAGAGATGAAAGCCGAGGAAAAGAAGGTTGAAGCCGAAGTCGCCAAGTTGCGCGAAAACCGCTTTCCGAAGCTGAGAGAGTTGTATCGTTCTGCGCCTGAAGTCTCAAAGTGTTTGCGCAGCGTGTATGACGCGCGCGGATTGACGAAAGACGAAGAGATCGAAAAGTTCGCCCGCGAGAAAGATTACAACCCTTACCTGCTGAAACGTTGGCGCGCCTATTTGCAGAAAGCAGGCGAAGATTCGATCTGGACGATTTGGCACAAACTGGCGGCCTTGCCCGAAAAAGAATTTGCCGCAAACGCTGCGTCAACCTTGGCTGCGCTTGATGCGAGCAAATTGCATCCGTTGGTCGCTGCCGCTTTCAAAGACGCGCCGAATTCGATAGCAGACTTGGCCGAAATCTACGGAAAGCTACTTGCCAAGTACGACAAGGCAGAACCGCTGAAAGATGCACAGGAAGAGTCGTTGCGGCAGGTTCTGTACAGCAACGATTCGCCGCTCAACTTTCCGTTCAGCGATTACGACCACGTGCGCGTTTCTGTGGACAAGCAGAACGAAGACGGCAAACGCACGCCGCTCGAAAGCTTGCGGCTGCGCCAAGCCTATCGCGGCGCTCCTCCGCGCGCAGAAGCCATCGAGGATGTTCCCGAGCCCAAACCGGGCCACGTCTTTTTGCGCGGCAAGCCTGAAAACAAAGGCGACGAAGTGCATCCGCAGTTTTTGTTGATTCTGGCTGGAGAGCATCGCCCACGCTTTACCCAGGGCAGCGGACGTTTGGAACTCGCCCAGGCCATCGCTGACAAAAATAACCCACTCACAGCGCGTGTGTTGGTGAATCGCGTGTGGCAGCGCCATTTCGGCCACGGCCTGGTGCGCACGCCGAGCGATTTTGGCACGCGCGGAGACGCGCCCACGCATCCTGAACTGCTGGATTATCTGGCGCAGGAATTTATGGCCAATAACTGGTCCATCAAAAAGCTCCATCGCACGCTGATGCTGTCGCGCGCCTATCA